>JAFGSQ010000049.1 GCA_016934535.1 candidate division WOR-3 bacterium | reverse complement strand
TTCCAAACATTTAAAGACAAAATATAATGAAAAAAAAATAATACTGGTTATCGCGCTGTCCAATTTTCGCTCACCAGAAAGGGTTTTCAAAAATCTGGCAGGATTAGCCGAAAAGATAATTGTTACCAAAGCTTCGTATAATTCTGTCGAACCGGCCTCAATCGCCGGAGAATTGGATAAAATCACAGGTAAAACCGCAGAAATAGTCGAAAATCCTTCCGAAGCGCTAAAAAGGGCTTTGACTTTGAAAAAAGACGACTGTATCGTCGTTCTTACCGGATCAAATTACATGATTGATCAGGCGCTGAATCCCGATAGACATCTGGCGCATCTCAATCTGACATACGGGTGGAGATATAAACAATAGGATTGAATGAGCCGGGTCAACAGGTAATATCAATGCGGTTTTTACCTTTGGCCTTTGCCCTGTAAAGGGCTTGATCTGTTTTTTTCAGCAAATGTGAAAAGCTGTCCGTCTTGTCATCTTTTTCAGCGACACCGATGCTCAAAGTGACTCTTATTTTCTTTTCATCCACTTTTATCTCGCAGCATTCAACTTCCTTGTGAATCTTTTTGGCAAGATCTATGGCTCCTTGAATGTGCGTTTTAGGCATTAGCACGACAAATTCGTCGCCTCCATATCTGGCGAGAATGTCGTAATTCCTGATTATTGTCTGAAAAATCTTCGAAATTGTTTCCAGAACAATGTCTCCGGCGAAATGACCGTAAACGTCATTTATAGATTTGAAGTCGTCGATGTCTATCATCATCATTGAGAGAAATTCGTTGAACTTAATAGCCTTAAAATATTCTTTATCGGCAAGAGTGAAGAAAAGCCTTCTGTTGAAAAGCCCCGTCAATTCATCGGTTATGGAAAGATGGTGAAGCTGATTGAAAATGTGCGAGTTCTCTATGGAAATCGCGGCCTGATTGGCTATCTGATTCAGAATCTCGATGTGATTCTCATTGTAATATGATTCTTCAGGATGATGAAGGGTAAGGACGCCGAGAATATGATCGCGTCTTATCATAGGCATGCAGACAACGGATTTCAGGTCAGGGCCGTTCCATTTCATTTTGTACCATCTCTCGTCAGTGTCTGTGTTGCTTATTATTCCGGGTTTTTTATTTTCGAAAACCCATCCCGCCAATCCTTTATGCATAATTTTGTCCACTATGACGGATTGCTGAAGAGGAGAAGGGTAATTGTTAGAAAGTATCTGTTTTATTACGTTCCCTTTTGCGTCCGTGAGAAAAACTGTTCCGGAATGAGAATTTGTCGCCTCGACCGTAAGCTTGAGAATGTGATCCATTATGACGTCTATGTCCAGAGTCGAATTAAAAATGTTTGATGTTTCAAAAAGGAATTTAATTTTGTCCGAGTTTTTAAGAAGGGACCTGAAAGATTCCGCGGTCGAAACCAGGTTTAAAAATCTCGGAACAAATTCTTTGGCGGCTTTGCTTCGTTCAATGTATTCGTTGGCGCCTGACCTGAAAAAATCCTCAATGTCGAAGTCTTTACGGTTCGTGATTAAAGCGACAGGGAATTCTGTTTTAGATTTTTCACTTCTTATCGCCTCGAGTATTTCCATAGCGTCGCCGCTCAATTCATCAACATCAAAAACCGCCCCCGCGGTATATCCAGGAGATTTGAGTTTATCGAGAGTATCAAAGATATTGTCGCACGGAAGAACTTCGAATCCCCTCTCTGAGAGAAGGCGTTTGATTTCGGATTCTTTGACCCGCTTGTTCTGTACCAATATAACTCGCGGAGATTTCGCAGTATTTTTATTGGGAGTCAAATTTTTCATGTTCGGTTTGTCCAAGTCCATAGTTAAAATACTTTATATCCGGTACTGATTATAAAGTATAATAAAATTTATAGCATCAACATTATTGGAGGAGTCGCGATTGAAAAAAATCCTCATAGTCGATGGATATAATATGCTTGGAAGAAGTTTTAAAAAATCTTTCGACGAGCAAAGCAGAGAAAAGCTCCTGTCAAAGGTGAAAGCCGTAACTGCTTCCGGGAAATACTATCCTGTTTTGGTTTTCGACGGAAAAGGTAAATCTTCGAGCAGGGAAAAACGTCCGGGCGCAGAGATCATTTTCTCGGGAGAAAAAGACGAAGCTGACGATCTTATAGTAAAACTTATTGAAAACGGATGCAAAAAAAACATTTACACTGTAGTCACAGCTGACAGACTGCTTTCAAAAAGATGTAAATATCTCGGAGCGTCAGTTGTCTCAAAATTGGAAAATGTATTGAAAAAAAAGAAGAAAGCAGAAATAAATGATGATAAAATCAATCCGAACGTCAACCTCGATTATTGGCTTAAAGTATTTAAAAAAGGAGGCATCGATGAAGTATGAGATCATGTATCAACCGAGTTATTCGGTGGTAAAAGTATCTCTTGAAAAAGACGAATCCATTACAGGTGAATCAGGCGCTATGGTAGGCATGACGCCCAACATAGAGATAAAGTCGGAAATGGGCGGAGGTAAGAAAGGATTCGGCGGTTTAATGAAAGCCGCAGCGAGATCTTTTGTCGGCGAGAGTTTTTTCCAGACAAAATACACGGCCTTGAACGGACCAGGTCATATTCTTCTCGCTCCTACCGGGGTGGGCGACATAACAGGCATTGAAATCCAGGGTCAGTCTTTCATGGTTCAATCCGGCTCATATCTCGCTTCGTCCCCTACACTTGAGTTAGACACGAAGTTCACGGGAGGCAAAAGCTTTTTCGCCAGGGAAGGCCTTTTCATGATGAAAATTACGGGAACAGGAACCCTTCTTGTGTCGAGTTTCGGAGCCATTCATCAGGTCGAAATAGCTCAGGGAGAAGAATACATTGTCGATAACGGCCACATAGTAGCCTTCGACGCTTCCATCCAGTACACAATCGAAAAAGCAGCCAAAGGATTCATATCATCAGTCACATCAGGTGAAGGTTTTGTGTGCAGATACAAAGGTCCCGGAAAACTTTATCTGCAAACCAGGCAAATTGAAGGTCTTGCAGGTCTGATAATACCTTTCTTGCCTAAAAAATGACTTTACCCGCGTCGAGAGACGAAATTCTTTCCGTCTACAAAAACGGCTACGACATTCTTCTCTTGACCGGAGACGCTTATATAGACCATCCTTCATTCGGAGTCTCGCTTATAGCGAGACTCCTTCAGCATAAAGGATACAAAACCGCAGTATGTTCTCAACCGACAAGGGAAAGTCTTAAAAAATTCCCTCCCCCACGTCTGTTTGTCGGTGTCACAGCCGGAAATCTCGATTCGATAGTATCAAATTATACAGGCAACAGAAAGATAAGAACCGACGACAAGTATTCATCACGAGGAGACCCTTTCAGAAAAGACGGCTCAAAAAAAAGACCCGACAGAGCCGTCATAGTCTATACTAACTGGGTCAAAGAAGCTTTCAAGGGCTTACCTGTTGTGCTTGGAGGGATTGAAGCTTCTCTGAGAAGAATAGCTCATTACGACTACTACAGCGATCAATTGAGAAAATCGGTGCTCACGGATTCAAAAGCAGATTTTTTGGTTTTCGGAATGGGTGAATCTCAGATAATGGAAATTGCACGAAGGATAAGCGAAAATCCTGATAACTTCGACAAGTCCGGAATACCCGGAACGTGTTATGTTTCCGGAGAACCTTCAGGAGTGGAACTGCCTTCCTTCGACGATGTCTCAAGAGATACTGCGGCATTCGCTGAAGCACAGGCAATATTGAACGAGAACTGCCATCCCGTCTTCGGAAAAGCGATCTTCCAGCGTCAGGATTCGCGTTTAGTCGTCTGCAATCCTCCCGCGATGCCTGTCAAATCTGAATTTTTCGACAGCCTCTATGCTTTCCCTTATTCGAGAAAATCGCACGCTCTAAACAGGGGGGTTCCCGCTCTCGAAATGATAGCCAATTCTGTAACTTCACACAGGGGCTGCCTGGGATCCTGTTCTTTTTGCTCCATAAGGCTTCATCAGGGTAGGACAATAGTATCGCGCTCGCAGGATTCCATAATGGATGAAATCGATCGCATAGCAAGAAATCCGTTTTATAGAGGACGGATATCGGACGTCGGCGGACCAAGCGCTGACATGTACTTCAGCTGTTGTACGAAATTCCCGGAAGCGGGATGTAACGACAGAGATTGCCTCTATCCTGAAAAATGCCGGCATCTCAAAACCGATCCGGAAAAATACCTGGCTTTGCTCGATAAGATCGCCGGCAGAAAAGACGTAAAAAAAATAAGCATCGGTTCCGGATTGCGGCTGGACATCTCACTCGCCGACGACAAGTTGCTGAAAGAGATCTCGGAAAAATACACGAGCGGAATTCTGAAAGTCGCCCCCGAGCATGTCAGTCAGCCTGTGCTGAAGATAATGAAGAAATACAAACCTGAAGTTTTCGAGAATTTTATCGTCCGATTCGAGAGAATAAAAAAACAATTCGGCCTGCACGTTGAACTCGTGCCTTATTTCATCTTGTCACATCCGGGAGAAGGAGAAAATGAATTCTCGGAATTGCTCGAATTCACAAAAAAAAGAAAAATTTTCAACAGGGCTTTTCAGGACTTCACGCCGACTCCGATGACAGATTCGACATGCGCTCATTACTCGGAAATGGAATCCCTGACCAAAAAACCTGTGAAAACAATAAAAAGTCAGGGTGTAAGAAATGCCAGAAGAAAAGATTTTTCACGTCAGGGAGTTTTCAAAAAATCAGATGAATCTCATGAATTCTAAAGTGTTTCCTGCCGGGTCCGCGGCATAAAAATGATACACTCCGTGCCTGGAACTCTCTTTCGGATCAGTGAGAGCGTATCCGGCTTCTTTTATTTTTTTGTGGCATTCGTCGACATTATCGACATTGAAGGACACGAGGCATCCGGAAGATGAGGTGTCTTCTCCCTGCGCCCTGCAGTAACCTATGCCGAAGTTTTCGCTTTCATTTAGATATATTTCACAATTCTCTTCTTTCCTGAACAAAGAGAATCCGAGGATATTTACGGCGAATTCAAGGCATTTTTCGTATTCGTCAACCTTGAAGTAAACTATCATTTTTTCCGTCTTCATCAGAGTGGCTCCTTTGAATACGATTTTGAGCTTGCATGCCGTAAAATACGCTTACAACAGCGCCGGCAATGAGAAGAGCCCATTCCAGAACCCTGAGCGAACCCCAGATTGGAATTGGAGGTGCGTTATCGAGACCCTGGAAAGAGGCTGCCCTGGCGGCAGAAACGTCGGCGACAAGATGAAAAATATACACTAAAAAAGCTGAAGAAAAACCGAGAAAGATATAAAGGGCAGACAAAGCTTTGTATTTATCTGAATCTGAAGTTTTGACGTTTCTGATTTTCAGCCATCTTGCCGCTCCCCAAACAGCTCCTGCGAGTAATATTAAAAAATATACTGTTTCTCTCCAAGTCACAATTTTTCCTAACCACCACATCAGTTTCCTCCTTGTTTCCAGCCTCTTATTCCTATAAGAGGGACGAAAATACATCCGAATTTTTTGGATACATAATAACCGTCTTTTCTCTTCGTAACAACAATGAGTTCCTGATAACTCATCGATCCAACAGGAACCGCGAGGCGTCCGTCCTCTTTCAACTGTTCGAGCAGAGGTTCGGGAATCTCGGGGCATCCTGCGGTGACAATTATTCCGTCAAACGGACCCATTTCAGGCCATCCTACCGACCCGTCTCCTATTCTGACGTTTATATTTCTGTAACCGAGTTCATCAAATTTTTTCTTCGCCGCTTCCGCGAGTTCAGGAATCCTTTCAATAGTATAAACCTTATCAACAATTTCCGCGAGTACTGCTGACTGATAGCCACTGCCAGTTCCGATTTCCAGGACAGCATCTCCTTTTTTTGGTTTCAAAAGCTCGGTCATCTTGGCGACCATGTATGGCTGAGAAATGGTCTGGTTTTTTCCTATAGGCAAAGGACCATCGTCGTAAGCTCTCGCTCTGAAATCCTCGCCGACAAAAAGATGCCTGGGTACATTCATCATCGCTTTTAACACTTCGGGATTTTTGACAGGATCGTCTTTTTTCTGCAGGATTCTGACCATCTTTTCCCTTGAGATCCTCATTTTGTATCCTTTTCGAGAAGAACTTTGATCTTTTCCGCGAGGTCGACATCCAGGAGATTTTTTATTTTGTAAGGCGTCAAGGAAGCTGCGCCTGATTCCACAGCGCTTATGTCGCTTCCTTCCTCAACGTCCCAGAGGGGTTTGTCGCCGGAGAGCCAGTAATAAGCTCTGCCTATCGGATCGAATCTCGGTGATATGGCTCTGTCGTATTTTCTGTGTCCCATAAACGTGACCTTGATTTTCTCTGAAAGAAGTCTGCTCGGGACATTCAAATTCCAAAGGCCACCCAGTTCGAGAACTGCGGGGATCAGTTTTCTGGCTATCTTTCCGCATTTTTCGAAAGAGGAAATATCCTTCGAATACTCGCTTGAAACAGCCATCGACGGAATGTCGGAAAGAGAAGCTTCAGCCGCCGCCGCGAAAGTGCCAGAATAAAGAATGTCTTCTCCTATGTTGTAGCCAGAGTTTATTCCGGAAAGCACAATGTCGGGATCGGGGCACAAACCGGCTCTCAGGGCGAGTACTATGCAGTCTGTCGGAGTTCCGGACACTGTGTAAATTCCTTGTTCAGGATTTTTCACCACGACCGGTTTTCTCAGAGTTATGCCATGGCTTGAAGCGCTCTGTTCTTCCTCTGGAGCAACCACGCATATCTCTCCAAGTCCGGTCAGGGCTTGCCTCAATGCTTTCAAACCGACCGCATTTATTCCGTCGTCGTTTGTCAAAAGGATTTTCATTTCACGTTTCACCGATAAACATGAATATCATTTTTAGAAATCTCAAAGTGTCCAGAAAAGGATTTATGTGGCTTTTTTCGGTTCCGTAAACCGTAGTAACTTCCACTTCCCTGATTTCGGAATTCAATTTAGCCGACCTTATGAGGATCTCGGTCTCTGTCTGAAACCTTTTTGTTTTAAGACGTATTCTCCTGAAAATTCCGCAGGAAACATACCTGAATCCGCATTGAGAATCTCTAATCCTCTTGTTGGACAAGATGGAACAAACCAATGACGTTGTCTTGTTGGAAAATATCCTCGGAAGAGGCATGTTTCTGTGGCTAAAATTCCTGACGCCGACTACGATGCAATCAAATCTCCTGTCGAGAACATCAAGAAAGCTTGCCACATCTTCAGGTAAATGCTGTCCGTCTCCGTCCATCAGCACGGCTCCTTTGAAGCTGTTATCCGCAGCCCATCTCATTCCTCTTATTATTGCCGCTCCTTTTCCCATGTTTTTATCAGACCTGATGACGTGCGCACCTTTCTCTTGAGCCATAGTAGTTGTCTCATCGGTAGAGGCGTCATCTACGACACAGACGCTCAGGCCGTAAAGCGTTCGGATTTTTTCTATTATGTCTCCGATAGAATTCTCTTCGTTGAAAGCCGGTATGACTACGGCTATATTACACGAAAAATCTTTTGTAACAATACCACTGTTCCGGGTATTTCCCGGCGTAGTTCTGATATATTTCCGCATATTTTTTTATCAGCTCTTTTTGAGCTTCTTTCGCGTTCTTTTTGTCGTTAATTTCATAGGGTCCGTTAATATTAACTATATATTTACCATTTCCTACTTTTAAAGCAAAAGGAAAAACCGCATGTTTGAAGAATCGCTGAGCGAGTTTGAAGCATGATCCGGACAGAATCGCTTTTCTGCCGAACATGTCCGCGTGGACAGCACTGCCAAAAATCGGCCTGTCGGCCATGACTGCAAATATATAGCTGCCTTCTCCTGCTTTGTTTTTTAGAAAAGAATATATATTTTCCGGACAAATACTCTTCACACACCTCTCTTCTCTTTTTTTTTCGAAATATCTGGTGTCACCTCTAAACCTGTGTCTTGCGGCGACGGCATAAAGGGGATATCCCAGGAATGCACCGAAACTGCCCAGAAGCTCCCAGTTGCCCAAGTGGCCGCTTACGGCTATGACTCTGTCGCCTTTGTCAAGAAGCTTTTTCACGGCTTCGATGTCACCCTCTATCAACGGTTGAAAGGTTTCTTTATCATCTCTTTTACGTCTGAGGAATTCGGTAAGATTGAAAGCGAAATTTGAAAAATTTCTGTCCGCAATGTCGGTTATATCACTGTCGTTAAAATTTCTGTTCAAGGCAAGAGAAAGATTTTCGAGCAGTATTGAATAATTTTTATTCATCAGCAGACGCGCTGCCCGAGCGGTTTTTTCAGCAAGGCGCAGTGCGTCGTTTTCACTTTTGTTTTCAAGTATTTTTCCCGCCAAATAATAAGCCGAAATGATACTCATTTAACATCCGCCTCTGTTTATCAGATTGATATTGACACAATGAAATTATGACATAACATCATTGAAACTTCTTCAAGTATATGGAAAAAGAAAAAATAAAATCAAGCGCCTCTCTCGTGAAAATTTCGTTCACAGAAGGCGTATTCGCACAGATATACTCATCTCTGTCGGCGCCCGGCAGTATTTTTGTGACAAAGTTCGCAATTTTTCTGGGAGCCGGACCGTTTTATTTTGGCCTGTTGACAGCCATAGGTCAACTTTCACAGCTCTTTCAGCCTCTCGGTTTCGTCATAACGAGGAAACTTTCGACCCGAAAATCTATTCTCGTCAAAATGCTTTATTACAGCAGATCAGCCACACTTTTATTCGGCGTTATTCCTTTTTTAATGTCCGATTCCATGTCTCGCCTTCTGTTCGCTTTGCTCTTTTTTTCAGTCACCGCAGTTCAGGCCGCGGCTGGAAATATATGGATCTCCTGGATCGCCGACCTCATACCTGAGAGAATAAGAGGGAGATTTTTCTCGTACAGAACTCAGTTTCTCATGGTAACTGCGCTATTGACAGGATTTGTTTTCAGTCTCGCCTTCGACCTTTTCGAATCCGACGGTTCGGTTTTTGCAAGAATAAGGGGGTATTCGGAATTCCTTTCCTCATTTTTCAAGACCGAAAATCTAGTTTACGCCTTTGCCGCGATTTTCGCAATTGCGGCTGTATCCGGCCTGATTAGCGCCAAGATACTGTCGAAGCAAATTGAAAAAACGAAAAAAAACTTCCCCGAGAAGCTTTCGGAGACATTCTCTTCCCCTTTCCGCGACAGAAATTTTTTAAAACTCCTTCTATTTGCGACGTGGTTTACTCTGGCCATAGGTGTCGGGTCACCTTTCTGGACTCCTTTCATGATCCAGAAACTGAAGATGAATCTTTTTTTAATTCAGATATACGGGACTGTCAGCGTCATATCATCCGTCATATCATTGAGATACTGGGGTCGTTTTATAGACAGGTTCGGCAACAAGACGACGATGAGGATTACAGTTATACTGGGCGGTTTAAATCCCCTGGTCTGGATTTTTCTAAACAAAAGTAATTTTTGGCTGATTTACATCGAAGCTGTAACTTCTGGGATTATGTGGTCTGCGACGAACATTATCTTCACTAACTTCGTGCTTTCTATATCTCCCAAAGGGAAAAACCAGGTTTATTCGGGCATATTCGGCGCTTTTACAGCACTCGGCATAGTCGTCAGCGCTCTTTTATCCGGTGCTTTTATGCCGCCTGCTTTGAAACATGCCCGGTTGAACCTCGAGCCTGAACAGATTTTATTCGCCTTGACAGGATTTCTTAGATTGACTGCCGAAATACCTCTCTCCTGGGTCGATGAAAGCAGAGCAAAACCCCTCGGTTTTGCTCTGTTGTACATGATGTCATCAGTTAAAATGCGAATTATAAACACGGCATTACTGTTGCGTGAATTTGTGTCACGAAAGTGAATTTTGTAACCCCATGCAAAGGGATGCTTATATAATTTTGACATTGACATAAGTTCCTGTTTCTCATAAATATACAAGGTATAATAAGGAGGAAAAGTGATTGCCAAGCGTTTTTTTCTTTTCATCGTTTATATGCTTTTGGCTGTTTCGCTGTTCAGTGCCGTAAGAAAACCTCTGCTTGAAATATTCAGCGGAGCCACTTGAATTGACTGCGCAACTTCTGCAGGACTGCAGAACACGTTCATTGAAGACAATCAGGAAAGCCTGAGCGCTTTAAAGTACCAGGTAGAATCCGGCGAACCCCTTTTCAACCCGGACGCCTGGGGAAGATTCCAGTTTTACGGAGGCTCTTACATACCTGTAGCAAGTATGGACGGATGCCCCCTGTTTTCCCCGACTTCTCTTTCAGCCCTGAACCTGGCTTATTCGAGAGCCATGGCAGAGTCCTGTTACGTGACTTTATTCCTTGAAGGAACAGCTGAACCAGATCTCATGTCGGGAATTCTAAACGTGACAATCATTGCAGAACAGGATCTTGGCGCTCCCCCTTACTATCTTTATATCGCAGCCGTTTCACATCTGGTTCCGCACAGTTGGGGGATTTTTTCAGAATTTCACAGACCGGCGAGAAAGATGTTCCCGGATTTCAACGGAACTCCAATTACTTTTTCCGGTATTTATCCTGAAACACTTTTGATCGATATCCCTTTCACATTTTCCTCCTCCTGGTGGAATTTCGAACCTGACGACGTCTATTTTATAGTATGCCTCCAGACATTCACTGTTTCAGACAAGCAAATTCATCAGAGCGAAAATATAGACATATCCGGTTTTGTAGGAGTTGAAGAAACTCCCAACAACGGTCCCATTCTCCTTAACCTCGGCAATCCCTATCCTAACCCTTTTGCATCAGTTCTATTTCTTCCGGTCTACGCTGAAAACTCTGCAAATGTCACGGTGACTGTCTATGACATGACCGGCAGAGCAGTCAGGAGATTTTCTTCCGGCGATCTTTTCATTGAAAATCATATTCTTAGCTGGGACGGAAGGGACGAATCCGGAAAAGAACTTTCTGCGGGAATGTACAGAATAGAACTTGCATGTGAAGGCAAGAGAATCTCGAAAATCGTAGCTAAAATGATATAAAAAAATGGCACGGTGGTCCGTGCCATTTCTCCTTCAAAAAACGCTTGACAAAAAATTTATTTTGTTAAATCATCTATAATTCACTTTTTAGCGGTGAGGTGCAGATGATTAAGACCGACGTTATAATTTAAAAACTCAAAGTCGTTTCCGCCCGCATAGGGCACACGAAAATTTCTGACAGAGAAATTTTCGTCATTTCCAACAGAAATTAAAACGATTAACCATGCGTATTTGCAGAGGATTTTTGTATGTTCGATAAAATAAAACAAATGAATAATATTATGAGAGGGCATCGCATTCCGTTCTTCTTATCCATAGTATGTATGTCCCTTGCCGCAGTCTTCAGTTTTTTGACTCCTCTGATAATAAAACACGTCATTGACTTTACAATAGGCAGGAACGAGGCTCAAATTCCGTTTTTTGTCAGAAATCTATTCTTCTTTAACGGAAAGAGTCCTCTTAGCAGCAATCTTTACTTCGCCGGAGTTCTGCTCATAACGGCGACTCTTTTTCAGGGAATTTTTACTTTACTAAAGGGGACTCTTTCTTCAAAATCATCTGAAGGAGCGACAAGAGACCTGAGAAACAGACTGTACAACCACATCCAGTACCTGCCTTTTTCTTATCACACGGCAGTCAAAACGGGTGATTTAATACAAAGATGCTCTTCGGACGTCGAAACCATAAGAAGGTTTTTTTCAGTTCAGTTTATTGAAGTTGGAAGAGCCCTGGTAATGCTCGGTCTCGTTTTGCCGATTATGATAAATTTGAACACCACAATGACTTTGTACTCCATGCTCATCATCCCCGTGATTTTCGGTTTTTCGGTTCTGTTCTTCGTCAAGGTAAAAAAGGCTTTCAAAATTTCGGACGAGTCCGAAGGAGTGCTTTCATCAATGCTTCAGGAAAACCTGACCGGCATTAGGATTGTCAGAGCTTTCGCGAGACAGGAATTTGAGGTCAAGAAATTCGATGAAAAGAATACATCTTTCAGAGATCTGACTTACAAACTTATAATATTATTATCCCTCTACTGGTCATCGTCGGACCTGCTTTGTATGGCACAAATAGCACTCGTCACGGTTGTCGGTGTAAAAATGGCTCTTGGCGGAAATTTGTCTATTGGAACTCTCGTGGTTTTCGTGACCTACGAAAATCTTCTTCTTTGGCCAATAAGGCAGATGGGCAGGATAATCACGGACATGGGAAAGACGTTCGTATCCGTTGAAAGAGTAAATGAAATTCTCGCCGAAAAAACAGAGTACTTGATAGCCGAAAACAACACCGTCTTACCTGATCAAACCCGAATTTCAGACTTTGATGTCATGGGTGACATTGAATTCAAAGACGTCTGGTATTATTTTCCAAAATCTTCTGAACCGGCTCTGAGAGGGGTCTCTTTCAGGATCAAAAAGGGACAGACTGTCGCGCTTATAGGACCGACGGGCTCGGGGAAAACAGCTTTGGTAAGTCTCATTCCCAGGCTTTACGATTACTCCAAGGGTTCGATCCTGATTGACGGCAGAGAGTTAAAAGACACAGATCTTCATCATATACGAAAAAACATCGGCATAGTCCTGCAGGAACCTTTTTTGTTCTCCAAGACAATAAGAGAAAATCTCTTGATGGGAAAAAAAGTCACATCCGACGACGAACTGCACAAAGCATCTGAATTATCGGCCATCCATGACGTCATACTGTCCTTCGAGAAAGGATACGACACGCTCGTCGGCGAAAGAGGAGTGACTCTTTCAGGCGGTCAGAAGCAGAGGATAGCCATTGCGAGAACTCTTCTGAAAGACCCTCCTGTGCTGATTTTCGACGATTCCTTCAGTTCACTCGACTCCGAAACAGACGTCAGAATCAGAAGCGCTCTCATTGGTAGAAAAGGAAGAAGAACGACTCTGATAATATCCCACAGGATATCCTCTATTTCAAGCGCCGACAGGATATTCGTTATGGAAAACGGCTCGATAGTTCAGTCGGGCACTCACAAAGAGTTGATCAGAGAACAAGGTCTTTACAAAAGAGTATGGGAAATACAATCCGAGTTCGAAAAAGATGTTTTTGGCGAAACGCCTTCGAGAACAAAGGAGGCAATTTATGAATGAATATTCATTCCGGGAAGAAGAATTCACAAAGGTTTTCAGGCCTGAGCTCTGGAAAAAAGTTCTCGGTTTTTCAAAGCCTTATTCAAAACTCGTATTCTTTCTATTTGTCGTCATGATATTTGTCGCTTTGATTGATGCCGTGTTCCCTCTCATGACAAAATACGCCATTGACAGGCTTATCATAGCCAGAGATTTCACTTTCGTAGTCAAATTCGTGCTCCTTTATACTATTCTGGTCCTTTTTCAAAGCGTCAATGTTTTTCTGCTTATCGCCCTGGCCGGCAGGATAGATATGTGGATGTGTTACGACATAAGAAAATCAGCCTTCGACAAGCTTCAATCGCTGTCTTTTTCGTATTTTGACAAAACGCCGGTGGGATGGTTAATGGCAAGAATGACATCAGACGTCGAAAGAATCGCCGACACTTTCGCGTGGGGTTTTGTGGATCTCATCTGGGGTCTGACAATGATGACAGCAATAAGTTTTATAATGTTTTATCTGAACTGGAAAATCGCTTTATCAGTTCTGGTGACTGTGCCGGTGCTTGTATATATCAGCTTCAAATTCCAAAAACTGATACTCAAAAGCTACAGGTCTGTCAGAAAAATAAACTCGCAGATTACCGGTTCGTACAACGAGGGGATAACAGGTGCGAAGACGACCAAGACTCTGGTCAGAGAAACTGAAAACCTCGCCGAATTTAAAGGACTGACCGGCAAGATGTTCAAAGCGTCATTCACGGCCGCTCTGCGTTCTTCCATGTATTTGCCTGTTGTCCTGTTCATATCGAGCGCCGGCACCGCAATCGCAGTTATTTATGGCGGAACATCAGTAACTGCCGGCTTTATCACGTACGGAACTCTGGTGGCTTTCATATCCTATTCGATCAGGTTTTTTGAACCCGTTCAGGAACTCGCAAGGATTTTCGCCGAATTTCAAAACGCCCAGGCGTCGGCTGAAAGAGTTTTTTCTCTTCTCGGCGTTGAACCCGAAATAAAAGATTCGCCCCAAGTACTCGCTACTCAGACAGATTCTATGAATCTATCCTCTTCAAACAAGATAAAAGGGGAGGTCGAATTTATAAACGTCTTCTTCAGATACGGCACAGGATATTCAATTCTCGAAAACTTTAACTTCAAGGTAAATGAAGGAGAAAGCGTAGCTCTGGTAGGTGAAACCGGTTCAGGAAAAACAACAATCGCCAGTCTTGTCTGCAGATTTTATGAACCCGTATCAGGAAAAATTCTCATCGACGGGAAAGATTACAAAGAAATGAGTCTTCATACGCTTCAATCCAACATAGGTGTCATGCTTCAAACACCTCACCTTTTCAGCGGTACTATTTCAGATAACATAAGATACGGAAAACTTGAGGCGGCAGAAAATGAAATCAGAGAAGCGGCACATGCGGTCTTCGCCGACAGATTTATAAACAAACTGGACAACGGATACAGAACCGAAGTCGGAGAAGGCGGTGGATTTCTGTCAGTAGGACAAAAACAGCTTATATCGCTGGCGAGAGCGCTTCTGAGTGATCCCAAAATACTTATTCTCGATGAAGCGACTTCTTCTGTCGACACGGAGACAGAAAAACTCATTCAGACAGGCATTAAGAAACTTATGCACGGAAGGACAAGCATAATAATAGCTCACAGGCTTTCGACAATAACATCGGTGGACAGAATAGTCCTCATTGAAAACGGAAAAATACTCGAACAGGGAACTCATGGCAATCTGATCAAATCACGAGGCAGATACTATAAGCTGTATAAAAATCAGTTCATACATGAAAAAGAGCTGGAATACCTCGGAGTTTGATAAACATTGAAGATAGGATGTCTTATGTACTGACAATGAAAAAATCAAAGAGCTTTGATACTCTCCAGTAGAAGCTCCACTTCATCCTCGTGTATTTCGGCTTCTTCTTCACTTCCGAAACCTAACATGATGAGGGCATTCCCTTCTCCTGTTTCGAATATGAAGTACGCGACCATTATATCGCCTTCCAAGGTCGAACCTTCTCCGTAAAGGGCTTTCATGCCGTTGAAGTATTCTTCTTCGGATTTATCGAACTCAATTTCACCAATCTGCTCCTTGAGCTCTTCAATCAAACAATCGAAGTATTCAAACATATCATCTGGCGTCGTCGGAAAAAATCCTATGACCAGGCTTTCGTCAGAAGGAAAAATGAGCAATCCGAACTCGTCAGAATCCGACTCCCATGTTTCAGGAAGATAGAATGAAATTCCGCCTTCTTTATATTCTATTGTTTCAGCTTCAATTATCCGGAATGAGAATAAAAAGAACATTGTCAGGGCAACTTTAAGGAAGTTCATGATATCTCCTTTATATTTGAGGTTTATCGAAGCGGTTTTCATGACGAGATCTGAAGCAATTCGCATGAATTTTTTGCAAAAAAATCCGTCAGTAAGTAAAAAACCCTGTCGATTCGTTTTTGTTCCTCAGATTTAATTTCGACTTCAATGCAAGGCTCAAAATAATCCGTGTTCAGGTTGGCGGATATAAAAATATCCGGAACAAAAAACAGAATGATAATCCTGGAAGCCGGATTCTTTGACCGGTAATTCGAAACTGCCGCAAAGGATCCGTCTTCCGCCAAACTGTATTTAACGGTTTCGCCTTCTTCAGCCGGGCTAATTTTGACTCTCGATTCACTTATATATTTTTCAAACGCATCCCAAAATATATTTTCGAGCCCAAGGATCCCGCATGGATCTGAAAACACAAGTTTTTCAAAACGCCTCGTGCTTCCTGCCGATTTTTCCTTGATGATTTTTTTTATTTCTTCTTCATTCATCAGAGCCTTTCCCCGCCTTGTCAGCGCGTTATGTTAAAAATATATCGCGATCACTTTACCGCTTCTTTGAACTCGTCCAACAAAGCCATGATATTCAAACGCTGAGGGCATTTCGTTTCGCAGAGACCGCATTTAACGCATTTATCCGCCCTGTTCTTTTCGGGTATGAATTGATATCTGTTTTTGACGTTATTAACGTTTTTGTACATCAAAAGATCGGAATAAAGACTCAATACTCCGGGAATGAAAACTTCGGAAGGGCATGGCATGCAGTATGAACAACCTGTGCACTGAAAATGCTTCATTTGGTCGTAAGTGTTTTTAACTTTTTCAAACAAAAGCAAATCCTCTTCGGTAAGAAAACCCGGCTTTGAATCCTCTGCGGTGCGGACATTCTCAGAGATCTGCCTGACATCATTCATTCCGCTCAGGATCAAAGACACTTCCTTTTTGTTCCAAAGCCATGAAAGAGCCCATTCCGCCGGTGTTTTTTGCACAGAACTCAGTTCCCATATTTTCCGCACACTTTCCGGAGGAGTGACAAGATTTCCGCCCAAAAGCGGTTCCATTACTATAACGGGGATGCCTTTCGAGTAAGCCAGTTCCAAGCCTTTGGTGCCCGCCTGAAATTCTTCATTCATGAAATTGTACTGGATCTGGCAAAAATCCCATTCCCCGCAATATTCCAATATATCCTTAAAAACCTTGAACTCATCGTGGAAAGAAAATCCAACATGCCCTATTTTTCCCTGTCGTTTTGCCTTGAACGCCTTTTCGAGGACAGACAGCTCCTTGACTTTTTTCCACGATGAATCATGAAGGGAATGCAGAAGATAATAATCAATAAAATCGGTCCTGAGCTTTTTCATTTGCTCATCGAGATATATTTCAAAATCGTCATCTTTCCCGACTTTCCAAACTGGAAGTTTCGTCGCAACGTGAATTTTTTTTCTCAGACCATTTTTCAAAAACTCGCCGAGGAACGATTCGCTGTTACCTCCGTGATACGGATAAGCTGTGTCGAAATAATTAATCCCGGATTCGATTGCTTTTTCAAGGACCTTTATCGCTTTCTGCCGGTCTATTTCATTGATAGAATTCTTCACCGGCAGTCTCATACAACCCATCCCCAGTGCCGAAATCTCCTCACCGGTCTTTCCGAATTTGACATATCTCACGATTTTCTCACTTCAAAAATGTCAGACAGCGTCTTTGAAAGGGTTTTTAAATTGTAAGGTTTTTGTATGAATCCGTTAATCTCCCTGCCCATGAATTTTTTTGAAATGTCGTGTTCATCATATCCGCTGGACATTATTACTTTAGCGTCCGGTTTTATCTCCCTGATCCTGGAAAGACACTCCTCTCCGTCCATTCTCGGCATAGTCAGGTCCAAAATAATACATTCGACAGCATCTTTTTCCGAAATAAACACATCGATCCCTTCGATTCCGTCCCTGGCTGTGAGAACTTTGAAACCCAAAGAATCAAGCATTTTAGCGCAAATGTCCCTGACGAGTTTTTCGTCGTCTATGAGTAAAATCGTGCCTCTGCCTTTTTCGAGAGTTTTCGTTTCAACATCATCGGGTTTTTTTTCTTTAATTCTGCCTCCAGAGGGAAGAAAAATCCTGAAGGTCGAACCTTGTCCCTGTTCGGAAACCACTTTTATTGCTCCCTTGTGAGCTTTCACAATACCAAGGACTGCAGCCAGCCCTAGTCCCCTTCCAATAAATTTTGTTGAATAGAAAGGTTCGAATATTTTTGCTTTGGTTTCCTCATCCATTCCTGCTCCGCTGTCTGTTACTTCTATATAAACATAATTTACATCTTGATCCAAATTACCGAGAATACCCTCTTCGTCTGACGCGTGGGTTCCTCTGCTGACGTTGGTTCTGACCAATATCAAACCGTGTCTGCCGTTTAGGGATTCAGACGCATTTATTATAAGATTCATGATTATCTGTCGGATCTGCGAAAGATCGCCGGAAACACAAGGTATGTCTTCGGTCAGATCGTATTTGATTGTCGCCTTTTTCGATATTGATAAAAGCAAAATAGGTGCCATTTCCCTTATCATCCCGTTGACATCTACTTCCTCAAGCTCGAGTTTACCCTTTCCTGAATAAGACAACAACTGTTTAGTGAGTTGGGATGCGTTTTTGGACGCTTGTATTATTTCTGAAACATAGGATTTTTCTGTTGAAGAACCTTTCAATTTTGATAAAAGCAGATCCGCGTTGCCCAATATTCCCATCAGAAGGTTGTTAAAGTCGTGAGCGATTCCTCCGGCGAGGACTCCGAGGCTTTCGAGTTTTTGAGACTGAAGCATCTGTTGTTCAATTCTGATTTTATTCTCTTCGCTTTTAATCTGATCAGTTATGTCTACTATCGATTCGAGCACCTGAAAATCCTTTTGATTCTCATCGTAAATTATAAATGTCCTGCTGTTGTACCATTTGTTGATGACTTTGCTGAAACGCATCTCATTCTGATTCTTTTGAGTCTCAAAAGTCTTCGCAACAGAGCATTTTTCGCAAACAGTGTCTTTTTTAACGAAATGAACGTAGCATTTTTTCCCAACAGGATCCCCGAACGGGAACATTTTTTTTATGAATTCATTTACCCACAGAACTTCCATGTTTCTGTCATAAATTGTCAAGCCGATCTCGAGAGAAGAAAGTATCTTGCCCATGAGTTCTTTTTCTTTTTTGGAAATTTCTTCGAGAGTAGCTTCTATTGTTATATCGCGCTGTATTCCCCATGCATGGGAAATCATTCCGTCAACCACATATCCGAACAAATTGTTGCTGAATATTCTTTTTTTCCCGTGTATATCATTTTCAATCGTAACAACATCCCGTAATTTGTATCCTGAAGTGACGAATTCTATCAAGAATTTTTCGCTGTCACTGGCATTCATTCGCATAAAGTTATCCAGTTTTTTTCCTATCACGTCAGAAGCCTTGTCGTAACCGTACATTTTCGCATAAGCGTCATTGCATTCAGCGAGACGCGCTTGATTGAAAAAAATTTTTAATTGTTCTTCCACCGGGCATTTAATTGACATGGGCTTTTCAATTTCGAACCGCATTATTCCGTCGGCGCTTTCTTTTATCAAATACTTGTATTTCTCTTCGCTTTCGGCGAGTGATTTGTTTACATCAACGTAATCCGTTATATTTTTTACGGTCACAAGAACCCTGTCTTCTAAAAAAGGGGCGTGATTTGCTGAAAAATATTTTTTTCCGCTTTTCATTTCAAGATCGTACTCAAATACAGTTTTCTCGCCTGTTTTCAAAGTCTCTTTTATGGCTTGAAGTGATTTAGATACAACATGATCCGGAAGCGTCCCTTTTAAATTTCGACCAATAATTTCATCTTTCGGAATGTAAAGCTCTTCATCATTATTGGCGATGACATCTCTGAAATATCCGTCTTTATCAATTATGAAAATAAGTTCCGGGATAATATTAAATATGGTCTCGAAAGTTTTTATTTTTCCGTTAAGTTCTTTTTCCAGACATCTCATTTTCAAGGCTTTTTGGTAGAATTTTCTGACGTAAATAGTTCCGAAAAAAATAAAGACGCTGACAGTATAAGTTACTGCCTGTCTAATGTGTTCTTGAAAATAAAACATTTCGTACGTGCTATCTTTTTTGATAAAATCAAAAAGAATGAAAAATGAAGAAAATGGCAGAAGCAAAGACAAAATAAAAAGGGTCCAGTTCCATCTTTTAATCAAAACCACAAGCGCAATAATGAAAGCTGTTAATCTCAATGTTGTGGAAACATAAACAGCCGCAACGGAATTAAAATAACAAACAACACCGAGGACTGTGGTGACAACCAATACAGACGGTAGGGTTATCTTGTTGTTTATACGCGTCATAAAATCACTTTGCCCGTGACATTTCGTTTATTATACAGGAATATTCCTGATTTTTAAAACGGTAGTATTTAAAATGCGAGTTTTGCGAGTTTGAGCACTCCCTGACTCCAAGGGACTCTGTGCGAAACTCCAGTTTTTACAAAAGACACCTGATTGTCTTTGTACCATCTGAAATTTCTCAAAAGAGCGTCTTTATTTGAAAAACGGGGCGCGTAGCCGATTTTTTTCTCCGCTTTTTCAATGCTGACGAATGAATCTTTGCTCGCTGTTTCGTAAACCCACATGTATAAAGGCGAAATTTTGAAAAATTCGAGCATTTTCAAAGCGGCAACAACCGGTTTGTCGGGCAGAGTTATTATCTTTTTGCCGAATCCTGCCTCGTCTAGAACCTCCTGATAATCTTCCTTCATTGTACCGAACACTTTCGCACCGATGTTGAAAGTGTCGTTGACCGTGTTTTTGTCTTTTTCGACGCATATTTGAATCGCGTCACAGAAATCTTCGACATCGAGCAGCTGGTATCTGTTTTTTCCTTTTCCTATCAGAGGAAAGTTCCTGCCGTCGAGAGCCCAATCGTAAAATAGAGTAAAAACTCCGAGACGCTCCGGCCCTATAAACGATTTTGGTCTCAAAACCGGTACACACATGCCTTTTTCCCTGAATTCAAAACATACTTTTTCAGCCAGAATTTTCGCTTTTCCATAGTCGCCGACGCCTGAAAGACTGTCGTCTTCCATAATGGGATGATGATCCGGAACTCCGTATACTGCAGTCGTCGATATGTGAATGAACCTGTCGATTTTCCTTTTGTGCGCTTCTTCAAGCAAAATCCTGGTCCCGTCAACATCGGTTGAATAAATATCCTGCTTTTTATAAAGGGGCAGAGCCGCCGCGCAGTGGATTACCTGGTCCACACCATCGAACGCTTTCGTCACGGTTTCAGCATCTCTAATGTCCCCGAGAATTGCTTTCACAGAGTTTTTTTCAGGATAGTCGAAAGGTTCTATGTCAAAAGAAACTATGTCGCGGCAATTTTTTTCTATAAGTTTTCTTATCATGTTTATGCCTAAAAAACCCGACCCGCCGGTAACCAGAATCCTCATTTCTTTTCTCCTTTTGTCTCAGGGATGTTACATTTTGCGTGCTTTTTATCAATTATCAAACAAAAGTATTTTCTCAGTCAAGAGTTTCGTCCCGCTAAAAGAGATCGAGACAAAATAGATTCCGCTCGAAAATCTTTCCGTCATCAACCTTTCACTGTGTCGACCCAAAGAGAAGTATCTTTTTTCCTTTTCCAGAACCTTTCTGCCTGCGGCGTCGAATATAATAAATCCTACTTCTTCCGGATACAAGAGCTGAAAATCGATTTGAATCGCGCCACGTAGACAGGACACGGAAAAAATCTTCGGGGGTTCAGTATCTTTGAGTTCTTCAGTGCCTGTCCCTTCAATGATTTCGATATCTTCCGTGAACGGCATACTGTCAGAGTAGGAGTATCCCGTGAATAAATACCACATTCTGAGAAGATATGAACCGGCGCTGAGCCCGGATGTATTGAAAACACAAAGCTCGCCGTTGACAACCGGATTTGCCGTGAATGGAGATACTTCAAAAAACTCGAAAGTGTCTGCCAGAGGTGCATATTCAATGCGGTAACCCGCAAAATTGAATGGCGAAAAAGGCGCTCTGACGCAGTATGCACTGCCGGGTATAGGAACAGAATCGTTTGAACAGCACGGGTCCGGAGGATAAAATCCGGCGATCAATACCGCCCCGGAATCTTCCGCGAAAGGAGCAGTCGAATGCGCTGTGTTGTAACTTATGGCTAGCGACCTGTCTGCGGCTATCACCCTGCCGTAGAAGAAATTGGCATTGTAGAAAAGAGATAAAGATTTCCCTTCGAGAAGCGCGTCTGTGTAGAAGCTTGAAAGGGCACATATGAGAAAAGAAGAATCTGCGTTTCCTATATGGCCCCCGGAACCATCGCAGATTACGTTGCTCAAAAAAGCGACTGAACTGTCTCCGCAGAGAAATTCTCCGAAAATCGAGTTTTTGAGCGTCACGTCGTGTCTCCCCCAGAAATAGAAATTCCAGGACTGAACACTCGTATTTACAAGCCTGTAAGACCTTCCTGGAAAAGGCGCCGTGAAATCGACGTAATGGGTGTTGTCTACAAAACCGGACAACGTGTCGCTGACCTGCCCAGTGAAAAGAGACCCTACCGCCCTGAGATCGACGTCGAAAACTATAACGTTTGTGCTGTCGCAGGCCATTGTCGCCAAAAACAGTGCAAAGACACTGTCAATCTCTACGGAATAATTTATCCCTGAACAGGAAGTATCCGGATATCTGAAATGCTCTATGAACATCGAAGGGGAATGAGGTCCCCTGACGGTTCCGGATGAATTTATCGGAAATCCGAGCCATACGAGGACTGAATCGGAATTTTTGATCCTGAGTTCAGCAGAATCCTCAGTGAACAGGACGAATTCGCCGGCTTTGTCAGAATCTTTTATTTCGATCGCAGATTTGCCGGTCAATGAAAAAGTGATGAATGACTTGTCCATGCGTACAGAGTCGAAAACGGTGGATGAGCTGTCATAAAGTGAGAATCCAAAGGGTTTCGAATTGGACCTCAGAGTTGAATGTTCTGCCTCAAAAGACGAATTCCCGTATGAATTTATCGAATACTGATACACGTATGATTCGTCGAGAAAAAACACGGCATTATCGAGCTTCATCATGCCTTCGTCAGATAGTACGATGTCTCCTCTCATTCTGAGCGAACACGAACTGACAACAAGCAGACCGTTTTGAAAAATTATTATGTCCTCGTTTATTGAAGTGTCACTCGTTATTACGAGAGTGTCGGTGAGATAATAGGTTTCGGGAGCTTTTATAGAAAACGTTTCTTCACTCAATGTGATCTGATCGCAAGATGATGCATGAAATCCGCTCGGTATCATTGGTATCCCTATGGATTCTTCGTCAGCGTATATTCCGGTTTTCAGAAATCTGCATCTATCCAAAGCCTCTGAAAATACATCATGCAGAAAAAACGCGCCATTATATCCGGCAGAAATCAATAGAGCGAAAATAATGAATTGCATTTTCATCTCCTTTATTTCAAGAGTTCAAAAAGATACGCATTATCGAATAACATTGAGTTCACCAAAGGTATTTGGGTCATTTCAGCGCATTCCTCGAGGTGAACAGGAGAACCGGAGACCACTCCCGATATTAAATCCGGTTTTAGGTCGTATTCTTTAGCCATAACTTCAATTCCTCCATGGACGCCTAATGGATCGAGAGCGCAATAAATAAGTCTGTGTATCCTTTCCCTGACGGTTTCATGACGCAGAAGAATAGAGGTCTCTCTCTGCATTATGCCGTCTGCCGTTTCAACCACCCAGTAATTCTCCTTATTGTTGGCGTATTTCAAATCTAAGGAGTTGAAAATTTTCAAAAGCTCTTCTTCGCCGAGCATATAAGTGGATGGGTAACCGAGAAAACTGAAATCCGCGAATCTCCTGGCTCCGGAATCGTTCATAAGAAGAATATCTTTGAGCCCTGCAGTTCCGGTTATCTTTGAAGCCCTGACGTTTTTACCGGATTTTGAAAGAGCCGTACAGCACGCCGCCGCCGCCGTAGTTTTTCCCGAGTTCATCGAAGACCCGCATACAAGTATCATTTTAGCCCTCGGATATTTTTTGACGCAGGATCTGGGATTTATTAGAGAGAAATCAGCTGTATTTATAGTTTTTCCCGAATTGTCAGAGATATAACCCAGACATTTCACATCCGTGGGAAAAATCACTTTGGAACTCTTTTTTCTGACTAATCCGATAATTCCCGATCTCGATAGAACATTCGCTTTCTCAGGCATTGATAGAGGGACTATCCCTTCGTAATAATCAGCCGCGTATCTGTTCCCGAAAACACAGACTATCTCCATCCCCTCCCTGAGTCTGTGTATCCTTCCGGATTTGTTTTCTATCTGAGTGTGCTGACCGATTTTATCCACAATGCAGTATACGAGATCTCCGGCGGACGGTTTTTTTAAAGTCCAGGAAACAGAATTAATGGTATTTTTGCTCACAGTGTAGGCTGCGCTGGGTATCAGAACGCTTTTTTCGATTTCTTTTTGAGCAGTCATAAGTTTTGTTTCATTGAATTTGATTTATATCCAACAAAATTCATACATTTTCATCGAGAACTTCAACACTGTTCAACTTTAATTTCATAATAGTCTCCCTGAGGAAAGGATTGAACATAAAAGGGGATTTAAGTATTTTTCCGGCTATGTTGGCGGCTATGCCTCTTGAATTCCTTGCGTACTTCGCGGAAAACTTCTCTGTTCCATCTTCCAGGCTCTTTGACAAATTCAGGGCGCTCCAGAACGCGTAACTCAATCCTTCGGCTGAGCTCGGACTTATAAAGCCCCCAGCTTCACCGATCATCGCCGTTTTTCCTCTCGAAAAAGCGAGCTCTGAAATACTTGCCGGCCTTTCAAGGTAACACCCTTTATTTCTGAAATCTTTTTTGAACGTAAATCCGAATTCAACAAGTTTCTTCTTTAGAGAAAGAAATTTTTCCGATATTCCGCGGGGATCATAGAAAGCAGAGCCGAGAATCAACGATCCGTTTTTCGGAATAGTCCATGAATAAAAATCAGTCGTCTCCCCGTCGAAGATTGAAGAAAAATACGGAGTCGTATCGCCGGTTTCGTGCCATTCCTGAACCGATAAATATCTTCTAATCCTCTTTTCGGGAAAAGTATTTCTTCTCACTGAAGAGGACGCCCCGTCGGCACCGACGACTATTTTCGCAAAGACCTTCTTTACATTTCCGTTTTTTCTGTAAAATATATCGCAACCTCTGTCATTTTCAGAGTGTGAGAGATAAAAAGCGCTTGTTTCATATTCGACCGAATCCGAAGCGAGCGATAAAAGCCATCTGTCGAATTTTAATCTGTCGATGTTGATATAATGCCTTTGATAGTGCCGCATCAAACCGGTTTTAATATCTATGGCTTTGACTGAAAAAAGCTGGGGTTCGACGAGAACATCTTTCGGAAGACCCAATCCGAATTTAGCCAGCATTTTTTGTGCGTCAGGAGCCAGGAGGCCGCCGCAGTTTTTTTCCTCGGATAAACATTGCGGATAACCGGATTCAAGATTTTTTTTGTCCATGATGAGAACTTTGAATTTTTTCGAAACAAGTCTCGCCAAGGTCGCTCCCGCCGGACCTCCTCCTATTACGGCTATGTCGAAAGGCATTTACTTTTTCTTCATCATCATTTCAAAGTCTTCCAAGAGAGCCTGAAGATCCTCTTCGTGTTCGATTTCATCCTGAAGTATCTGCAGAATGATATTGTAAGTCACCGGATCCTTGTCTTTAGTCAGCTCAAGTATGTCCGAATAAGTATCTATCGCGCAGCGCTCGCCCTTGACGTTCTGTTCAAGGATATTTTTCACGTAAGGGTCTTCGGGAGCGTCGTATCCGCAATTTGTCATTTTATACCAGTCTTCCGGCCTGAGAACAGGAGTTCCTCCCAATTGAACAATTCTCAGAGTGAGCATATCGGCGTGGCGCAGTTCGTCCGCAGAATGCTGAACGAGTTCGGCTATGACAGATTCTTTCATCGGACCTTTCACGACTTTAGAACCTATCCAGTATTGATAATACGCCAGCCATTCGTCTGAAAATGCCTTGTTAAGAATTTTCAAAAGCTGATCTACGTTGATCTTCAGTATCTGAATTCCTTTCTCTCCCATTTTTCCTCCTCATTTTGCCTGTTTTTTTATTTCTTCGAGAATTTCTTTGAGAATGACATTGTTTTCTTCGTTCAACACAATCGATTTTTCGGCGATTTCGAGAGATCTTTGAGTCGCTTTTCTCGCGTATTCCATGTATTTACTGTTTTTCTTTTGAATCACCATGGATAAGACAAAGACAATCAATAGAATTCCGATCATTACAACCACTGGAAACAAGGCCGAAAGCACAGAAAAAAAAGACGTCAGGGGTTGAACCGGATAAGCGCACGAATTACATTGAACGCTCAGATCGCTTAACCTGATCCAGCTGTCTGTTTCATCGCTGAAATAGAGGGTGTTGTCTCTTTGCCATATTGAATAACTGTAATAATGCTTCTCAAAGAAATCTTCCGGGACTCCGACAAGCTCCGTTTCGATGAATCCTACCTTGTATCCTTCGTTTGATGGCATATCTTCGTCAATGACAACGTTAAGTACTTTAACGATTCCATCGAAAGGGAACAATTCGGTTTTGAACTCATAGGTCATTTCCGAAACTTTTTCGAACACAACTGTTTTGGGATTGCTTTTCTGATATTCCTCCCATGAAGAAAGCAACGCCTTTTCTTCCGGATGAAGAGAATAACTGATCGCGGGGAACATTGCCAAAATAAACAGGCCTGACATTAATATTCTGTCTGATTTCATAAACAATTCATCCTTCGTTTAAAAGATGCTCAACAACTATTTTTACACCTATTGCAATTAAAATCAAACCTCCGAATATTTCCGCTTTTCTTCCAACGAATTCACCGAATTTTTTTCCAAGAAAAAAACCGCAATATGTCAAAAGGGCTGTAATTGCGCCGATCACAGTGATTGATAATATTATGCCTTTCAGGAGGAATTCGAAAGTCAATCCTACGGCGAAAGCATCTATGCTTGTAGCTAAAGCGAGTAAAATGATGTATCCTTTTTTCAGAGTTTCGGGATTTTTTTCATTTTTTTTGAACGCACCCCAGATCATTTTTACTCCAACTGCAAAAAGCAATACAAAAGCGATCCAGTGATCAATATTTGAAAATAAATTCAACAGGTATTTGCCCGTTATCCACCCCGCCACCGGCATCAGAGTCTGAAAAAGTCCGAAATAAAAGGCCAATATAAGAGCCATAGTTCTTCCGGAATTTTTATGAGAAAATCCGGTAACGACAGAAACCGCGAATGCGTCGGAAGCGAGCGCTACTGACAGGGCCAGCAATGTAATTAAATTCAGAATTATCGCCTTTTTAGTGAAATTTTTCACAGAATTATACAAAGAATCGACATATCAGACAATAAATGAATTTCATTTTCTGTTCTGATTAATCTTGACGAGCGACACAATAATTATTATATTATCCTATACCATAGGTGGAGGTGTTAATGAAAGAAGATAAAAATAATATACTGCTGAATTTGAAAAAAGCCCGCAGTCACGTTGAAAAAATAATAGAAATGGTCGAAAACGACAAAGAATGCATTTCAGTTATGCAGCAGAACCTGGCAGTCATAGGACTGCTGAGATCTTCTCACGAAATGATGCTTCGTCGTCACCTTAAAAAATGCTTCGGCAGGGCTTTTGATTCAGGAAGCACCAAAACAAAAAATAAAATGATAGAAGAGGTTCTCGCTGTCTCAAAACTTTTCAACCGTTGAAATTTTAAACAGGAAATCTGCTTTTAAAAGGAAAATATAATGCAAAGTACTACTTTAAGAATTTCCGGAATGACATGCGCTTCATGCGCCGCCGGCGTTGAAAAATTCATTGCTTCCAAAAAAGGAATAAACACTGTCGCCGTTAACCTTGCCACCGAAACAGGTTTTTTTGAATTCGATCCCGTCTTTCTTTCTGAGAACGATATAATCCTGTCAATAAACTCGCTCGGGTATAAGGCGTTGAAAACAAACGGTTTATCCGCTTATCCCTTTTCAAACCAGTCGCATAGCGACGATGTAAAAAAACTCTTTATAAGATTTATCGCTTCGTTAATACTCGCATTGCCTGTTTTGTATCTTGCCATGGGTCCTATGGCAGGTCTTTATGTTCCCAGAATAAACACTGTGTTCAACGCTATTTTTCAATTCGCCGTGACAACTGCGATAATGGCTGTAAACTGGAATATATACGCATCGGGAATAAAAAAGCTTTTGATGAGGAATCCGAACATGGATTCTCTTGTTGAAATCGGTACTTTGGCAGCCTATTTCTATTCTGTAGCCATTTCATTGCATTCTTTGACAGATTCCGGAAACCACATGAATCATCTATATTTCGAAAGCGCCGCTTTTATTCTTGTTTTCATTTCTCTCGGCAAATATCTCGAAAGCCTCGCGAAGAAAAAAACACACGACGCAGTGAGAAAACTAGTAGATCTTCAGCCGAAAAAAGCTTTCATAGAAAAAGACGGCGTCGAAATCGAGATTGATACATTTTCGATAAAACCGGGCGACATCGTCGTGGTAAGGCCAGGAACAACCATTCCTATTGACGGCGAAACAGTGTTTGGAAGCTCGTACGTAGACGAAAAGGCAATTACAGGAGAGAGTGTTCCGATTGAAAAAAATGTTGGAGACAAAGTTATCGGGGGCACTGTCAACTTAAACGGTTTCATTAAATTCACCGCCACTAAATCGAGTTCAGAAACTGTTCTCGCTCAGATAATTAAAACCGTTTATCAAGCCCTTAACACAAAAGCACCCGTTCAGTTGCTCGCCGACAGAATATCGTTTTACTTTGTACCGGCAGTGCTTATTATTGCTGTTGTTTCATTTGCGGTCTGGATGATTTTGGGAAAACCGTTTGTATTCGCTCTGACTTCGTTCGTTTCAATCCTGATTATCGCCTGTCCCTGTTCGCTGGGACTTGCGACTCCTACTGCTGTGATGATGGGGATGGGTTTAGCCGCGAAAAGAAACATTCTCATAAAAAAAAGCGAGGCTCTCGAAGAAGCTTTCAAGGTCGAAGAAATCGTGTTCGACAAAACAGGAACTCTTACTGAAGGCAGAATTACCTTGAGCGACATCACCTTGTTGGGTGACTTTAACGAGAAAGAAATACTTTCGTATGCGCTTTCACTGGAAACCAAATCAGAACATCCCGTTGCGAAAGCTTTGGCGGTTTATGCTGTTGAAAAAAATGCAGAGTTTAAAGAAGTCGAAAAAATTGTCATTTCACCCGGCAAAGGCATCGGAGGAGTCATAGGCGGATCTGACATACTCATAGGCACACCGAAATTTCATGAGCTGTCAGGAACAGATGTCACAGGGATCAAAGAAACGCTGGATTCAGCGGGAAACGCGACGGTAGTTCTGTTGTCGGTGTCCGGCAAACCTGCTTCGATATTCACTTTTTCCGATCCGGTGCGAGAAGAAGCGGCTGAAGTTGTAAAAATAATAAAAACCAGAGGAATAAAGGTGTCCATGATAACGGGTGACAGTTTTAGGGTGGCATCTTCAATCGCTGAAAAAACCGGAATTGAAAATGTTCTCGCCGAAGTTCTGCCAAATGAAAAATCCAAAAAAATTGAAGAGATAAAACGTTCGGGAAAAAAAATCGCAATGGTCGGAGACGGAATTAACGATGCCCCGGCGCTGGCTACCGCCGATATAGGTATCGCTCTCGGCGGCGGAACAGATATAGCCATAGAAACGGGCGATATAATTCTCGTCAAAGACGATCTGAGAGATGTTATAACGGCACTGGATATTTCGAGATTTACAATGAAAAAGATAAAACAGAATCTTTTCTGGGCTTTTTTCTACAATCTGCTCGGTATTCCTCTTGCCGCGGGAGCTTTTTACTGGCTGACCGGCTGGCTTTTAAATCCTGTTTTTGCAGCCCTGGCCATGTCATTTTCGTCTGTCAGCGTTGTTATGAATTCACTTTCTATGAAATTTTACAAGGGGCGTTTTTATAACGCCCCTTGATTTTAATCAGTATATAACTTCGAGTTTAATAGATATTCTTTGATCGTCGTCGGACAACATCAAAATGTAATGACCCTGTGATACCGGTCTGCCTTCACTGTCGCTTAAATCCCATGTTAAATATGATCGGTTTTCGGTTCTGCCGGTAAACATTTCTTTCACAAGTCTTCCGTCCAGAGAATACACTCCGAGGGTAAAATCTCCGGGAGCCATAAAAGACACTTCAATTCCGCCTCTTCCTGAAAGAGATGGGCAGGCAAGGAAGTATCCTTCGGGAAATACTGCATCAGGTGTTTCTTCGACGACGTGAACAGTTCCGTTCGTTTCGCCCCAGGTTTCTATCTTGTCGAAAAGCGTGGTTCCGCCTCCCGAGGTTACCCAGTTATATCCGTCGTGAGGACCTCCGCCGTCAGGTACACGTTGATATGTATATTCGCTTGAATCGCTGTACCATCCAAGTTGATCAACTCTCTGCGTGTCGGCCATAAAGAGATAACATACATCGACGTTCGTAAAATTGACGCCGCTGAAATCGCTTGAGTCTATAACAAGAAATCCGTTCGCGGGAACTATCTGAGTTCCTGTAATAACTTTAAAGTCGTCTCCGTCGGAGATAAACCAGCCGCCAACATCTATGTCGGAAGAGGTAGAGTTGAACAATTCAACAGAATCGTAAACAGTAGTCCCCCCATAAGGGTCCAGTTCGTTTATTGAAACCTGAGCATTCAGAGGCGCCGGATGAGCATCGTTCGCCGTTCCCGGTGTCGGAGTTCCGTCTATGTTGAAATCTCGGCCGTTGTTTGGAGAAGTGTAACAGCCGTCAGTTATTCTTGCAGTGCTGAAGGCGGGATTGTTTGAATTGTATATACCGACAGGAGCAGGACCTCTCGTCCCGTATCCTGCGTAGTCAACAGTGTCTCCTGCAGAATTTGCAAGCGATATAATATCTCCGTCGTTACTTAGTTGAGATGAAGAAAGTGTAACGAGCATATAAGCATTTCCGGCCAGCGTTCCTGAAAGAAAAGTAGTGTCGTTCGGAGTGTTTATCAAACACCAACCGGAAAGATCTATGGGCGAAGAGGTTGTATTGTAAATTTCAATCCATTCCGGATTGGCTTTGGCAGCGAACTCGTTTATTACAACCTGAGGAATCTGAGCCGAAATAACAGTCGCAAAAAGGATAAGAAAAGCGAAATTAATGATTTTCATATATTCCTCCGTGTTTATTCGACAATTGATATTTTACAGGACATGTTCCCCGATGGGCTTTCCATTCTGCAGAAATACACACCTTTCGACAAAAGATATCCTTCTTCGTCCCTGCCGTCGAAGGGAATGTGCCTCAATCCAGGCTCTTCGAACCTGTCCAGAAGTGTTCTCACTTCTCTGCCCGTGACGTCGAAAATTTTTATGACGACCCTGCCTGAAACAGGCAAAGCGTACGAAATATAAGTTCCGTTGCCGAAAAGTGCTTCAGAAAAGAATAATTTTGGTAAATCGATTTCAATTCCCTCCCCTATCTCCTCAACGACGCCATTCATATCCGCGAGAAGAGCCCTAATGCAGTACATTTCAGAAGGCCACAAAGACCATCCAGCGTCGTAATCCCATGCTCTGTCATTGGTCTGGGTGTAAAATCCCCAACCCGGCTGGTTTACTCCGTCGTAGAATATGCAGACTACGAAATCTTCACCGGTTTCCAGGGTAACTCCCTGATGAGTTACATCGACTGTATACCATTGGGGTGTTCCGAGAACAGGAAAAGTGTCTTTCTGAGTAAATTCTTCGGTTCCCGGTTCGGTTCCTGCCCACCGGAATACTTTGCAGTCGAAAATGTTATTTCCGACAGAAGCGTCGGAAAGCATGTATTTCGCACCTATGAGTCTGAACGGCCCCCTTTGAAGGGGCGCAGTCAGTCTCATGCCTGATCCGCAGTCAGCTGTAGTCCAGTGATAGTAGTCTGTCGCCGCCGATGAATCGTAATAGACCTCTATTGTGTCTCCGAAAGGGAGGGAGTCTATAATCGAAAAAAAACTGCCCGTAGTGTCGGAAAAAAAATAGTCTATATTGCTGAAAATGGAAACAAGACATTGATTCGAAGGGATTCTTGGTATTTCAAACAAAAGCGGAGATGAAAGTACCGAATCTCCTGCCATTTCCCAGTTAAATCCGCCGTCGTAACTTATAAACAGATCGTAAGCCATTGCATTACCCGTCCACGAAATTGAAACTGTGTCGCCTGAATACAGAGTTTCGCCTCCAGCGGGGAAATCCAAAGTGATGGTTGTGAAACCGTTCGGAGCACCCCAAGTGGCCGTCGTGTCGAAAATGAAAGTGCCGCCTCCAGATGATGCCCAGTTGTAACCGTCATTTGGTCCGCCGCCGTTCGGTATTCTCTGGATTGAAAAATCGTTATACTCACCTGCCCAACCGAGTTGATCCCGCCTCGAAGTGTCGGGCGAAAAAAGATAGCAAACATCTTGAGCGGCGAAATCGAATCCGAATTCGGCTTCATCAATTACGAGAAACGACCTCGGAGGAATTATGTGCTCGAAGAGCGTGTCGACTTCATCACCGTCAGATATCACCCAGCCCGAGGTATTTATTGTATCGGTGAAAGAAAGGTTGAGGAGCTCGATTGAATCGTTGCCCGCAGTTGGAAAGGGATCTATTTCATTAATAATAAGATAGCCGTCGAGCGGGGCTGGTTTCGCGTCATTCGGCGCGTTAGGAGTCGGCGTGGCGTCGATGTTGAAATCCCGCGCCATGCTTCCCGACCAATAACCGTCAGTTATTCTTGCCGTTGACCATGTTGTTATTGAAACAGGCGCCGGTCCAACGTCTCCGAAAGCGACATGATCCACCAGAGTATCTCCGGGTTTATAAAGAAAGACCGAATCCCCGTCATTGTCCATTATGGCTGTCGATATACTGCATAAAAACAGAGAATTGGCGCCAATTGTGCCGGTTATCATGAAAGAATCCCCGTCAACTGCAGAAGTCAATTTCCAACCTGTCAAATCTATCGGGTCTGATGTAGTGTTGTAGAGTTCGACCCATTCAGTGCCTTTTGGAGCGAATTCATTTATTAATACATCCGGAACCTGCGAATTCAAACACAACGCTGTCATGAAGAAGATCAAAAACGACAGAATTTTCATACAGCCTCCTTTTGAAAGTCCGATTGAACTATAAAAATTGAATAATAAAATTGTTAAAAATAAATTAACTTAACGGGCTTTTTTCGTCAGATGCGGTTTTTTTCAGTTCGTAGAGGTTTCCGTCTTTATCTTTTACAAACAAAACTGTTTTGTTGGTTGTCCTGTGTCTTATGAAGGAATATCCGAGTTTCTGACCCCTCGCGACCACTCCAGGTATGTCCTCTGTTCGAAAACAAACATGATCGAAATTCCCGTTTGCTCTTTTGTAGGCAGTTTGGACGAATACTTCTATCCAGTCTTCTTCGGACATGTAAATGTAAACCTGTGTAGGCAAATTGATGCCGAAAAGAGCGTTGGAAGCAGTCGCGTCGAGACCGTAGCTGTACATGAATTTACAATTAAGGACTTCTTTGAAAAACTCATTGGCTTTATCCGCAGAGGATACCGTAACCGCAACATGGGCAATCATAATGGTTTTTCTACCAAATAAAGTTAAAACAGTAAACGGAAATTTTTTAAATTTTTTCCGGCAAGAATTTTGCCGTTGGTATATAATTTCCTGAAAACCGACGGAGGCACCGATGAAAATTGAAAAGTTGATAAAATCTGAAACTATATTCGAAGGCAAAATAATCACGGTAAAAAAAGACTTGGTTGAAATTTCAGAATCCATGACAGCTTCAAGAGAAATAGCGCTCCACATGCCGGCTGTCGCCGTTGTGCCGGTTTTCGATGATGGCGTTCTTCTAGTAAAGCAATTCAGATACGCTACCGGCGAATTTTTATGGGAAATACCGGCAGGGATAATGGAAGAAGATGAAAAACCCGAAGAAACCGCCGAGAGAGAGCTCATCGAAGAAACAGGATACAGACCGGAAAAACTGGAACTGCTTTGCCGTTTTTTCACTACTCCGGGATTTTCAAACGAAGAGGTTTTTGTCTTCATGTCCCGCGAACTTTCACCCGATTCGTCACTCGATCCCGATCCCGATGAAAACATAGAAAAAAAGATTTTCACGTTCTCCGATATCGCCTCGTGTCTCAAAGAAGGGCTCATTAAAGACTCCAAGACAATCATAGGACTCATCATTGCTCTTGAAAAAATTGGCTGAAATACCCGAAATCATTTTTCTGTTGTCTTTATTTTCAGCAGTTTCGGTTTTTGCTGACGACATAACTTTTAGCCACGAAGAAAACTTCTTTCAGAACGTTCTCGAAGAACTGGGAACAAACAAAATCAATGTAAATTCCTCGCCGGAAGAAAGTCTGCTTTATCTTCCTTACATGGACAGAGAAAAAGCCAAGCTTATAATTGACAACAGACCGTATTCTTCCGTCGATCAGGCTTTGCTTACAGGGGGTTTTTCTCCCGAACAAATGACTTTTCTCAGAGAATTTATGATCGTTGAACATTTACCAAAAGCGGTCACGCCTGTTGAGATAAGTATCGGAAATTCGATTGTTTACAAAGACTACGACGACAGTCTCTACAGGGCTCAGCCCTTTGGAATTTCAAACTATTTCAAAGTCTCGCGTGGAAAACAGGTTTTTTCAGCTTCGGCCGGTCTCGACGCCGGCGAAACCGGTTATCCTGACTTTTTGAACGTAAACATTCTTTATACAGGTAAAAATATTGTCGCCGTTGCCGGAACTCAGAAAATTTGGGTTGGAACAGGACTTGTTTTCGGCGGATCAGGCTTCGGCACTGTAATTATGCCTTCGAATCCTTACAGAATTTCACCTTACTCAGGCAACATTGAAAGCGGCATACCACACGGATTTTCAGTACAATACGAAACCGGAAAATTTTCGTTCGCCTGTTTGACTGCATTAAGATTTTACGACGCGACTCTGGATTCCAATGGCACGGTTTTGAGTCTGCACGATGAAGGATATCACGTCACCCGGACTCAGAAAAACAGAAAACGGAATTTCTGGACTTCAGAAGCCGACTTCGCGGTCTCCTATGAAAACACGGCAACTGTAGCGGGAACTTTTACTCGCTTTAAATCCCCCGTCAGATTCGAAAACTTTTCAGACCAAAAGGAATATTGGGCGATCGAGTGTATTCTCAATAAAACCTTCGAAAAGTCGAGGTTTTTTGCCGAATTATCATTTTCCCAACCGGGAGATTTCGGCGCTTATTTCGCTTTTTCAAGCTACATAGGAAAAGCCAGAGTCCAATTATCACTTTTAAGGTACGCCGAAAATTTCATCTGCTTTTTTTCTGACCCACCTTCAGAATTGGGAGCAAACAACGAACAGGGAATAATTTCATCTCTCGTTTTACCATCTCCCATAGTTAAAACGACATTTTCTTTCAGTTATTTTCAGGAAATCCGAGCCGACAGTGTAGAAAAAAAATACAGAGGTGATTTTGACGTCGATATTGAAAAGAAAATCACCGGAGAACTGTTTCTTACTGTTTCGGCGGATCATAGATTTCTTAACGGAAAATACAGCGGATTTCCGGGGATTCGTCCGAAAAAAGAAACTTATTCGGTTTCTCTCGATTTCAAAGAATCATCCCTTGCGTATTATCTGACCTCGGCATCGGACAGCGCTTTCAGTGAAACGGGAGAAGCTATTTCTGTTAAGCACAATTTTCCGGCTTTCGGGTGGAATTTTATCCTGTCTGCCTCATCATATTCCACTCCGTCTTTCGCTTCGGTGATATACATTTACCAGCCTCAGAATCCCGGTTCCTACGGGTTTTTGAACGCAAACGGAAAAGGAGAAGCCCTGAGAATTATTGCGAGAAAAAAAACCGGAAACATTGATTTTTCAATTTTCGCCGATATTGCAGGAAACAATAAAGCCATCGGAGTCTATTTTGACCTCGCGTTCCCTTAAATACGTCGACGTTTTCGTTTTAAAAAGAAAATTAGTCCTGACATACTCAGTTGAAAACGACTGCTTTACAGAAGATATTTCCGGGAGACTGGTGGAAATACCGCTCAGGAGCGGGACAGCTTTAGGATGTATCATCGGAGAAGTTAAAAAGCCTGATGACATAAAAATCCTCGGAATCGGGAGATTTATAGGAAAAGAACGCTTTATAGACGAAGAAAATTTGTACTTGGCTGATTTTATGAGATCTTATTACGGATACCCTCTTGAATCTTGTCTTCTCAAAATTTTCCCTCCCGGACTTTTCTCTTGCGTAATAAAAACCGTGTCCTTAAAAACCGATGCACCCGCTTTATTTTCAAACGCCTCAAAAACATTTGCTCAGTTGAAAAAAAGAGAAAAAATGAATTTTGACAATTTTTTGAAAAAAATAAAATCCGAGAACAACACGGAATTGTATAAAAAATCAATCTCCGGAGGTTTTTTGGAAACATCTCTCGACATTCCCGCCTCGCCTGATTCCGATCTGCCTGAAAAAACTGTCTTTGTTTTGACACCCCCCTCAAAATTCGAAGACGCTTTCGATAAAACTGTCTTTGATTTCATACTTTCGTGCGGAGACAACTGCGAACTGTCCAAACTCGAAGGAAACTTCGGAGAGAGAACAGTTCCGGCTCTATCACGTCTTGTCAGAAAAAAAGTCCTTCGAACCTCAAGAGTAAATCAAACTCTCATCCGGGAAAGCATTGAATTGACACCGGATCAGAAATCATGCGCTGATTCAATTACAAACGGCTGTGACGAAACATTCCTGCTTCACGGCGTCACAGGAAGCGGTAAAACATTCGTGTACTCCCGCTGCATTGAAAAAGCAGTCGAGAAAGGAAGTTCGGCTCTTTATCTCGTTCCTGAGATCGCGCTGATTCCGCAAACTCTGCGTTTTTTTTCAAAAATTTTCCCGTCTGAAAAAATCCTGTCCTATCACAGCATGATGACTCCGAAAAAGAGATTTGACGCCTTCCGAAAAGCAAGAGACGGCAATTGTTCGGTCCTCGTGGGAACCAGATCCGCCATATTTCTGCCTTTGAAAAACACCGGAATTATTGTGGTGGACGAAGAACATTCGCCGCATTACAAAGAGGAGGATTCCGGTCCTTTTTATTCTGCCAGAGACATCGCAGTCTGGAAAGGTAAAAAACGGAAAATACCTGTGATTCTCGGAAGTGCTACACCTTCGGCGGAAACTATTTTCAACGCGAAAAGAGGAAAATACAGATTGCTTAGTTTAACTAAACGAATTTCTGACACAAAAATGCCTGTCTGCACACTTGTCCCTGTTTCCAAATCTCGAAACAATGTGATATCCGAAGAATTAAAAAAAGAACTGGCATCAAATTACGCAAACAATCAGCAGGCAATTTTATTCATCAACAGGAGAGGTCACTCTAATTACGTCATTTGCCCTGCCTGCTCAGCTGTCATAAACTGTCAGTGTTGCAACGTATCCATGACTTTTCATGAAAATGCGGGTAAGCTCATCTGCCATTACTGCGGCAAAGAAAAAAAATTACCTGAAAGTTGCCCATCATGCTCGTACGGAAAACTCCATCTGCATGGAGCCGGCACGGAAAAAATCGAAAAAGAGCTTAAAAGAGCGATCCCCGGCAGAGAGATTCTGAGACTCGACACAGACGTTTTGAAAAAAACCAAACACGGTCACGATACTTTTTTCAAAGATTTTCACTCTGGTAAATATCCTGTTTTGGTCGGCACACAGATGATATCCAAAGGTCTCGATTTTCCCGGAGTGTCTCTTGTCGGTATAATAGACGCAGACAGCGCCCTTTCTTTTCCGGACTTCAGAGCTTCCGAGAACGCGTTTCAGCTCATTGTCCAGACAGCCGGAAGAGCTGGAAGGGTCGGCCAGGAAAGTAAAGTGCTGATACAGACCAGCAATCCTTCAGATCCGGTTCTCGTTTATGCCAAAAATCACGATTACGACGGCTTCATGGCAAAAGAACTGAAACTTCGGGAAGAAGTACGCTATCCTCCTTTTTCCAGACTGGCGAGGATTGTGACGTCTTCAACAAATAGCTCAGATACCGAGAAAGCGGTAAAAATCGTCAAAACAACACTTGAAAAATCCATTAAAAACATTGAGATTCTTGGACCGGCGCCTTGTCCTCTTGAAAAAATCCGCAGTAACTACAGATGGCATCTTCTTGTAAAAGCTCCAAAAAATATATTGCTGGGAGAAAGGATAATGAATTCCGGTATTTGGAGACTGAAAACGAAAGCCAGAATTTATTTAGACATCGATCCGTTAAGGATGCTTTGACATACATTTTCACCCGGAATATTCATAAAGCTAGTTAAAATCGGGGCGAGAGGATTCGAACCTCCGACCCCTTGAACCCCATTCAAGTGCGCTAAGCCGGACTGCGCTACGCCCCGATTCCTATCAATATAGATAATAACAGTTTTCTTGTCAAGGAATGTCGTCGGAAAATAAATTGAGCTGAACGGAATCGAGTTCTCTTATTTTTACTATTTTTCCGTCCTCGCGTGTTTCTGAAACAGAGTAAAAGCCGGATTTTTTGAGTTCAGCCCTCAATTCCCTGAGTGATTTTCGCACTTCTTTTATAACAAGTTTTGTCTTCTGGGCGGAAGACAGCTTCGCCACCCTGGCTTTGGTTGAAAATCTGGTTTCGAGTTCCTGAATCGCTCCTTCAATAGTGTACTTTCTGCTGTAGAGAAGATCAACTATTACCAGGACAACATCCAGATCGTCCGGCGTGTATCTTCTTCTGCCCGATTTATCTTTTTTAGGACGAAGGAAAAAAGAAAATTTCTCTTCCCAGAACCTCAGAACATAAGGATTGACCGCGGCTTTTTCCGACACTTCGCCTATAGAATAATAAACTCTTTTTTGAGAGAAAAATTTTTTCAAACAATTATCTCCGGTTTCAAGTCTCTCTCCATAAGTCTGTCAATCGCTTCCAAGGGTCTTATTTTCCCATCGAGAATTGCAACGACTATTGACGTAATCGGCATTTCTATTCCGAGTTTCAACGAAATCATTTTGGCTATTCTCGCGGTTCTCTCTCCTTCGGCGACCATAATCATGTCTTTTTGAATGTCAGAGAGACTTTCTCCTCTCCCCAACCTCTCTCCCAAAAGTCTGTTTCTGCTGTGTCCTGAAAAACACGTGGTAATCAGATCCCCGAATCCGGAAAGTCCCGAAAAAGTCTCTTTTCGTGCTCCCAGCGCTGTTCCAAGTTTTTCAATTTCGTATTGGCCTCTCGTCATCAGAGCAGCTTTTGCGTTTGTGCCAAGTTCCATCCCGTCGAGAATACCCGCCGCAAGAGCTATTATGTTTTTCAGGGCTCCTCCGAGTTCAACTCCCTTTACGTCGTCTGATGTATATATTCTAAATCTCTTCGAAGAAAGTACTTTCTGTATTTCGGTGGCGAGAGATGGATTAGTCGAAGCGGCGACACACGAAGCAGGCAATCCTGCAGCGATTTCGCTCGCTATTGTCGGACCCGAGACTACGGCGATATTGTTTTCAGGAAAAAATGATTTCATTACATCGCTGAGAAGCGTTATACCGTCCTCTCCCAAACCTTTAGTGAAATTGATTACACAAGCACCGGAGCTTTTGAGGGGTGAAACGGATTCGACGGTCTCTTTAAAAAATTTCGAAGGGACAGTCAAAAAAACGAATTTTGCGTCTTCGCCTTCATCAACCGGAGAATCTATTATCTTGACTGATTCGTCGAACTTGAAACCTGGCAGGAACAGGACGTTTTCTCTTTTCTCTCTCAGCTCAATTCTTCGCTCTTTTACCGGTTCAAAAAGATATGATTTTACACCGAGTTTTGAAAGATAAATTGCCAGAGTTGTCCCCCAGTTCCCCGCACCGATTATTTTTACCGGTTCTTTTTCCAATTTATTTTTTTCTCCTGACCCTTAAAAAGCCTCGATATGTTTTTTCTGTGAGTTATTACTACGAAAAAAGCGACTGCCAATCCGTAATAAAGTTCTCCCTCCGACAAATCGTACGGTAGGGCAAAATATTTAATTGCCGTGAGAAGAACGGCGTAAGACAGGGCTGAAATAATCGAACCCACCGAAACAATTCTGAATACAGCCATGAGCAGAGCAAAAATACAAAAACACACGACGGAAAGAAGCGGGGTTAAAACTATGATCGTACCTAACCCTGTAGCCACGCCTTTTCCTCCTCTGAATTTTAAATACGGAGAAAATATATGACCCAAAACAGCCGTCAGAGCTGTTATCGCCGGAGTGAACTCAGCAAGGAACGATCCCCGGGGAAAAATCATCCCTGAGACGATTTTCGCCGCGAGAACGGGTAAAAAACCTTTAAGGATATCGAGAACAAAAGTAATAAGACCAGGCACAGGACCAACTGTCCTGAGTACGTTTGTCGCTCCGATGTTTTTACTGCCCTCTTTGCGAGGATCTTTGCCGTAAAGCCTGGATATTAAAAGCCCCGTCGGAACTCCGCCAATAAAAAAAGATACTGTGGCGAATAAAATCAAAAAGATCATTTTTTCGCTTTTTTAACGGGTTTAATCCTTAGCATGACGCCCTCGAAATCGAAAGCGGATCGCGCCGATTTTTCCAAATATTTAAGATAAGGTTCAGTCAGGCCTTCCGGAAGATTAGTGTGAGCAACTATTATGTGCGGCAGTTTGTGAACCAATTCGAAAGAATTTATATTCACCCTCTTCGTCCCTATGAGAGGAGGATGGTGAAGGAGAACTGAATTCTGAAGAGTTTCTTCCAATTTCAATTTGTCCACTTCGGCAGTGCCGGTGAGGTAAACATCGTATATCTTCTTTACCAGCCTCGATATCCCCGTTTTCCTGAGAGCAGACACAAGGAGAACCGGAATATAAGATCTCGCTTTTAAAGCGGTTCTGACGTTTTTCAGCAGAGAATCACGCAGTTCAGGATCAACTAAATCTATTTTGTTCAGGCAGACTATCAAACCGCCCGCAGAGTGTTCGACCTCCTTTAACACTCTCCAGTCTCCTCTGACAAAACCCTGGCTTGCGTCTGCAACTACAAGCGTTATACTGCTTTCTTTATATTCGTCCCAAGCTCTTTTTATGCTGTAATACTCTATCGAACTTTCTATTCTCGCCATTCTTCTGAATCCGGCCGTGTCGACAATCTGGAAATCGAGTCCGTGGTATTTTATGTCTTCACTGACGGGATCTCTTGTCGTTCCCGGTTCGTTATGCACTATTGATCTTTTCTTATTCAGAATCGCGTTCATAATGGACGATTTGCCTACGTTCGGTCTGCCTGCAATTATTATTTTCAGTGATTTATTATTTTCATCAATCTTTGTTCCTGCAACCGCATCTTTTACGGCGTCGAGAAGTTCACCTATACCGATTCCCTGTCCCGCCGAAATAGTCAAAGGTTCACCTAATCCGAGTTCAAAGAAAGGGAAATCCATGCCAATATAAGACGGATTGTCGGCTTTGTTCACGACAAGAATTACCTTTACTCCTGATTTCCGGAGAATGTCTGCTATCACACTGTCTCCGGGGTTCAATCCCGCTTTTCCGTCAACGAGAAACAACGCGGCGGCTGATCTTGCGAGAAGATTCAACAATATGCCTGAAATTTCTTCCATTATTCCGGCTTTAGCATCGAAGCCGAACAATCCTCCGGTGTCTACGAAACTGTACATCTCACCGCACCAATCGACGTCTCCGTAATTGAAATCCCTGGTCACACCAGGCTTATCGTCGACGATCGCTTTTCTCTTGCCCAACAGTCTGTTGAACAATGTGGATTTTCCGACGTTCTGTCTTCCTATTATGCTAATTAAAGGTTTTGGCATGCTTTGATTTTATACTCGCTTTGGTCAATTTATCAAGTTTGTTGAAAAAAATACCCGGTTTCTCCGGGCAAATTAAAACATTTCTTCCCGTTGCGGATGTTATGTCAACGGGTTTCAGGTCGTCTATAAAATAACCGTCGTGATTTATAGATCTGCAAGGCAGAGTGATCAGGCCGTCATCCAATTTGGCGGCGGCTTTTAAAAAATCATTTCCCGAGATAAGCCCGGCGGTATTCACTTTCTTTCCGAAATACGCGTTTGCGACAGGAACAGCCATCGCTTTTAATCTGCCCGTCGATATCTTATCAGCCAGTCTTTGAACGAAAGGGTGCATAGCCTCTCCGGTCATTATGAAAAGCGGAAAATTTATTTTGATTTTTCCTATCTTTTTAATGCTTTCCAGGAAAAGCCTGATACCGCCGACACCGTTCTCGAGCTGCGGGTAATCCCCGTAATAACATCTTTCCGGAACGTCAAGTTTTGCAGTCAAAAACATCTGATCCGTGCAGTACACCGGAGTCGAAAATTTTAATTTTTGCACCGTGCTTGAAGATGCGAGATTTATTATCCCACGCGCCGCTTCAGCTGAAACTTCTTTCAGGGGCGCAAGGTTCTTTCTGTGTTTTGTCAAACCAACGGGAACAAGAGCGACCGACCTGACTTTCAAACCGGTGAGATCAGAGAGCGTTTTTTCCAGAATTTTTCCGTCGTTTATACCAGGCACGACGACAACCTGTGTATGTACGGCGATTCCTGAGTTTACAAGTCTTTTCAGCAACGGCATAACAGGCGCGGGGCGGTCTCTGCCGAACATTTTTCCTCTGATTTCAGCATCGCTCGCGTGGACGCTGATGTATATGGGAGAAAGCCTCATTTTTGTAATCTTTATAATTTCGCTTTCAGTGAGATTGGTCCCTGTTATGTATGCTCCGCCGAGAAAAGAAAGCCTGTAGTCGTCGTCTTTGAAATTCAGAGTTACCCTCGAATTTTTCGGGTTTTGGTCTACAAAACAAAATGCGCATCTGTTTGCGCACATTTTGTATTTAAAAGGTTCAATGTCGACACCGAGGTGAGTTTGCTTGAATTCACTAAGATCAGCGATTCTACGAACGCCTTCGTTCTTCCAGATTATTTTACCTTTATATGACGACGACCAGAAAGACAGATCAAAGTAATCACTGATTTCGTTGCCGTTCACTGAAATTATTTCGTCCCCGGTCCGGATTCCCAAATCCCGGAAAAGTCCTTTCTTGTGGATTTTTACGACTTTTACAGGCATTTTATCATTCAATTGGCGAGATAGTCGCAGAATCTTTTTACGCTTTCCATGGCCTGGGAGCCGGAGACATAATCATTCCTGTCTCCCGTAACAAAGCCGTTCTCCTTAGCCCAATCCCAGCTTTCGTTGTAAACGTCACTCTTGTAACCGGGTGAGGCGACCCCTATAAACATTCTGTAGAGAATAATCGCGAGCTGAAATTCCTTTACCGGATCATCCGGATAAAATCCTCCGTCCGGAAAAGCGGACATTATGTTTCTTTCTGTGACTTTTTCAATGAATTCACCTGCCCAATGCGCCGAGATGTCCACGGAGGGGGTGTAACTTTTTACGGCAAAAAGCTCAAGCAGACCGCGAGAGGAAATTCTCGTCTCAAGAATGTATGCGAGCTCTCCTCTCGAAACGGCTTCCGCCTGCATCAAAAAAGTATCCGGAGACGAAACTCTTATTATTTCCGGCATAAGCTTGATTGTTTTCAAACTCCTGAATTCGCTCGGGGACGAACATGATGAGAGGATCAGCGCTGAAACAAGCGGAAATAAGCCTTTCTTCATTCCCTTTCCACCGGCACCAGGCATATAAATCGAAATTTTTCTTTTCCTCCATTGAGATACTGATGTTTTTCTCCTGCAGGAACAAGCACAGCTGAACCCTTCTGGAGCTTTTTATCGCCCTGTTCAGTCTTAATGATCCCTTCACCGTCGAGTACGTAGTTGATGTGCTCCCACTGATGTTCGTGGAATGGAGTGTATCCCCCTTCTTCGAGTTCCATGACTCTGAGAGCCATCGACGGGTTTCCCTCCCTGGAGCCAATTAAAAGATTCTTTGTCAATCCTTTTATCTCCCCTTCGTTCATGACGGATTTTATCGCTTCGTTTTCGGCTATTATTTTTATCATAGATGTACTCCGTTCAGTTTATTCTTATTTTTCTGTAACTGACATAAGTTGCCGCCGGGAAACAGTAATTGCCTATAATCGTGTCTATGTTACCAGGTAAAATTATGGTGTCATAGAGAAGGATATTGCCGCTGACAGTGTCCAGGTTCAACGCCTGAATATAGACAGTCATGTTGCCCGCGTTGAAGAATGTTGCGGGTATATCAATTTGATTCACTGCATGCGGCAGCGGTACAGGTACAGGTCCGAAGATTGAAGATCCGGTTATCTGAATGAGCGCTAGTGCCGGATTTGTTGAAACGGATCCGTAATTCGTTGACCATCTGAGCCTGAGGTAGCCTGCGCTGTTTATACTGGATAAAGAAATGACAGTGTCTGAAGCTGAAGGATAGGTCATGTCAATGTAAGGCATAACAACACTTCCGTTTGCCTCTCCCTCGTTTGTTTTGAATTTAATTGAATAAGTCTTGCCTATCTGGAAAGGATAAAGAATTTCAAAAGGATAATACGGCAATGCCATAGTAGGAAAATAAAAACTGTCGAGATCTGTGAAGCACTTAAGAAAAGCCGAATCTCCGCCCTGCTCCTTGAAATATATATGAAGCCCGGTGACGTCGGAATTTCCTCTCATGACTTTGGCAAAAGCGGTTCTCAAAAAACCGTCTAACGGCAGTTGAAACGGAAGGCCGGGATAATCATCCGGGAAAAAACCCATCAGGTAATATATCTGCAGACCTGATCCTCCCTGTGCGGGATCCGTCGGCTCCCATCTTTTAGGTTCCTCCACGGGAGATGTCGTTTTTTTCGAACATGAAAAAAAAGAAACGGCAAATCCAAAAACCAGAATCAGTATGATTACTCGGCGCATAAAAACCTCCTATTTGATTATTTGAATCTTATCACCCAAAGAAACATTTTTTGACGAAAACCAGCCTCTGTTGACTTCGAGAGCATATTGGGCGTCGAAACCGGAAAAAATGTTTTCTACAGAATAGGGCTCCAGAGGCTTTATTTCCCTTATTATGAATTGAGAATCGGCAAAGGCTATATCGAGTTCCAGAGAAGTGTTCTTCATCCAAAAATTCAATTTTTGAGGTTCTTCGAATACAAAGAGCATACCTGCATCACCCTCGAGGGAATCCCTGAACATAAGACCCAAAGATCTCTCATTGTCGTCGTCCGCGATTTCTATGAAAAGGGTTTCTCCGTTTATGACGGCGACCGCATCATCGAAATCAGGCGAGTATCCGTAATATTCAGGCGAGTAATCGCTCTCGGAAGATAAAGTCCGATCGTTTTCACTGCAGCCGATACACAGGATCAACATTGCCGAAAAAACCGGCACAATTTCAATTTTCATTTTTCTTTTTACTCTGAGTGAACAGAGCGTCGAACAGAATGCCTTCTTCTATCCAGCCCTGGTCTATAAGTATTTCTCCCAACTTCTTTTCTTCTCCGTTCTTCTTTTTATCTTTTTGGATTTGAAGCGCCTCTTTCAGAGTTTCACTGTCTATGTGACCTTGATCGATCAATATCTCGCCGATCAGGATTTTATCCAACGGAGCCTCCTAATTATTGTATCCGAGCTTGGAAATTTTATCAGAATCGTCTTTCCAGTTCTTCATCAATTTTACGCTTAAATCGAGAAAAACATCCTGACCGAGAAATGATTTAATTTTTTCTCTCGACAGTGTTCCGAGTTTTTTTATCATTTTGCCGTCTTGTCCTATCACAATACCTTTTTGAGATTTTCTCTCAACATAAAGAGATGCTTTTACGTAATGTTTCTTGCCGCCTGTTCTTTCTTTGAAATCTTCGACGACTACTGATATTGAATAAGGTATTTCTTTTTCGTACAGACCAAAGCAAGTTTCTCTAATAATCTCCGCCGTGTAAAATCTTTCGGGTTTGTCCGTTATTGCATCATCGTCAAAATACTTCGGTCCCGGGGGCAAAAGTTTTAAAACAGACTCATGTATTTTTCCTGTATTTTCACCCTTCAAAGCCGATATTAGAATTATGTCGCTGAAATCTCTTTTTTTCCTCCACTCGTCAATGACAGGGAGAAGCTCTCTTTTGTCTTTCACTTTGTCAGTTTTATTGACGCACAAAATCACTGGAACTTTGAGGGACAATGCCAGGTCAACATCTTTTTCGGCAGGCATTACGGGATCCGTGATATAAAGAGCCGCATCGCAATCTTTTACCGTTTTGTTTATCTCTTCAGACATGCGTTCTTGCAGTTTATATCTGGGCTCCAGAAAACCCGGTGTATCAACAAAAATGATCTGATAGGAATTTCCGTTTAAAATACCGAGTATCCGGTTTCTGGTCATCTGAGGTTTTTTCGACACAGGAGAAAGCTCAAAATCTATAAGATTATTGAGCAGAGTTGATTTACCCGCGTTTGGAAGACCGAAAATACCCACGTATCCGCTTTTGAATTTTTCATCCATGCTTTATCTTCTCAAGATATGATGTCCATTGTCAAGGTGTCGCACATATTTTGTGCTTCTATCATTACTCAAAATTCAACAAAAAATGGAATTACATATATTTCATTCTTTATATCGTGGCTTATATCATTTATTTCATTAAGGCATATTTATTGCATATAATTTTGACAGATGATAAAAGGAGGACAAATGAAGATATTCTCTGCGATTATTTTATGCCTGTTACCAACCTTACTTATTTCCGGACAATTACCGGCGAGAATGAGCGTGGTTTCAGGTGAAGTGATAATATTGAAGTCGTATTCGGACAATCCCGAATACGGCATAGTCAATCTTCCGGTCGAATCCGGCGATTCAATTTATGTGAAAAGCGGATACCTCGAAATAGACATCGAAGACGGTTCGACTATACGAATTGGTGAAAATTCTTCCTGTTTGATAATTCACACAGGTCAAAGCGAAGACGACAATTCTCTTTCGACGAGAGTTTACGCAAATTTCGGTGAATTTGAGATGTTCTCTTCATCCGACGAAAGCTCAAAAAGTTACCTCGATCTTGAAACCGATGTTGGAATAATAACTTCGTTTCCTTCCGGTGTGATTCGCGCCAATGTCAACAGTGCAGGTGAAATTGAAGCCGAAGTGATCAAAGGTTCGGGCGCTTACAAGACGAAAAGAGAGGAAAAACTCCTCGAAGCCGGTGATTGCGTCACCATAAATTCCACTGGAATCGGTTCAATCGTGACCAAACCGGTCCCTCAGAATTCATCAATAACTTCTCTGCCTTACAAATCCTCTACTTACGAAACAGCGAGTTCTCCCAGTAGGGCTTACGTCCCCAAAAACATAGAGAACAGTTCTCAGACACTGGATGAAAACGGCACCTGGATATACGTTTCTTCTCACGGTTATTGCTGGAAACCCAAACCTGCTCATGTGAACTGGAAGCCTTATTACGACGGTGAATGGGTCTGGACGTCAGCCTGGGGTTGGACCTGGGTTTCCTATGAACCCTGGGGCTGGTGGACCTATCATTACGGCTATTGGGTTTATTCCAACAGCTGGGGATGGATTTGGGTTCCCGGCGCAAGATGGTATCCTGCGAGAGTGGTCTGGTGGTGGGGACCCGGCTGGATAGCATGGTATCCTTATCCTTATTATTATTGGTACCCTTGGTATTACGACCACTGGTGGATTTGCGTCTCTCATGAATCATTCTACAGGCCGAGATACAGATACCACGATCCTCTGTACGGTTTTGTCGGCGACAAGCCGACGCGAACATACGATCCTGTTGACTTCCCCGATATAAGCAGCGGAAGCATGGTCAGATCGCCTGAAGGTCCCGATATTTCAAGCAGAAATCCATCCCTGGACGATCGTTTGACGAGTGTAAACCCAAATACTCCAGTCAGAGAAATTCCCGAGATTTCCAGCAGACAGTTGGAACCGGTCAGAGAGAATATAGAAAACAGGTCACCTGCCAATCCGAACGACCGCAGTCCGACTCTAAATACGAGATCAGGCAACGATCTCACTGCAAGAAACAACGGATCTCTGACTTCTTCCCGTCCCGTCAACGAAAGAACACCAACGGTAAACTCCGATATGAGACCACCCAGACAGGGAGACATAACGACGAGAACTCCTCCACAGGAAAACAACTCGCGCGTCACTGCGACACAGCCGACGACGAGAACAAATCCTCCGACAAACAGCAACACCAGACCTGAAACCAACAGCGACACAAGGAACAACAACCCTCCGACAAATAATAACACGAGACCTGAAACCAACAACACAAGGAACAACAATCCTCCGACGAACAACAACCAGAGTAACGAGTCCAACGACGATCAGAGAAACTACACACCGCCGACAAACAACAACACCAGGCCTGAAACAAACAACGACACCAGGAACAACAATCCTCCGACCAACAACAACCAGAGAAACGAGTCCAACGACAATCAGAGAAACTACACACCGCCGACAAACAACAACACCAGGCCTGAAACAAACAACGACACTAGGAACAACAATCCTCCGCAAAACCAGCGCCCTCCGCAGAACGACCGCGAGGAAAACAACAGGAGGCAGAGCACAGACAGGAATTCGGACAGGAATAGATAAATTAAATAAGAGCTCGAT
>JAFGSQ010000048.1 GCA_016934535.1 candidate division WOR-3 bacterium | reverse complement strand
TCCATTATTCCTCCATTTCGTTGCCCTTGATTACCGCGAGTTTCGAAAGCGGCGGACCTATTAGTTCATTCACGAACACCGACAGCAGAACTATGTTGATCATGCTTAAAATGAACTGTTGCTGGTGTTCTCCCACGTGGCTCATGAGAGGTGACGCCTGAATAAGAAGTACGAGGCCTATCGCAACGCCGGCCTGGGGAAGCATGGACAATCCGAGATAATTACGTATGCTCGACGGTGCTTTTATCAGAGATGATCCAAGATATACTCCTCCGTACTTTCCGACCGCGCGGGCTAAAATATAAATCGCACCGAAAAGAAATGTGCCTGACTTGAGCAAAATATGCGGTTGAAGTTCAGTTCCGGCGATGACAAAAAACAGAGCGTACAAGGGAGGGGTAAGTGGTTCAAGAATTCTGAAGATTCTATGATTTCGCGCTGACATATTGATCAGAAGACATCCCGCCGCCATGTTCGTCAGTAAGGGTGAGAGATGAAGGACAATTGAAAGCGCCGTTGAAAGAAAAATGACTCCTATTGAAATAATCATAATTTCGTTGGTTTTTTTCTTTCTTCGTGTTCCGTAATGAATGATCAGTGAACTCAGTAGTCCAATCAGCACGGAGAACAGTACTTCACCGATTGCTTCGAAAACCATTGCCAAACTTCCCATGCCGCCTGACGGAGCGAGGAGAGTCGAAGCGAAAGCGAAAATTGTGCCGAACAAAATGACGCAACCGGCGTCGTCGAGTGCGACAACACCGTAGAGGTAATCAACGAACAACCCGTGAGCTCGCAGAGCTTGCACAATGGCGACAGTCGCAGCCGGCGCAGTAGCAGTGGCAATGGCGCCGAGGAGTAGGGCGTAGGGCAACTGCATCTTGAAAAGAAGAAGGGCAACGGTCACGATTATGAATGTCGACAATATCTGAACAACGGTAATTACAACCACATTTCGACCCAACCGGCGCAGTTTTACAAGGGAGAACTCGCCTCCGATGGTAAGAGCTATCAGTCCGAGCGCAATTTCCGTGGCAAACCGGAACGAGTGTCCCATACTACGGGGATAAAGGCCGGTGACAGCATCGCTGACAAGAAGACCCGCGATTATATATCCGGTGATTTCCGGCAGTGATATTTTGGCGGCGAGTCTTCCCAGAAGATATCCGGCAATTAAAAGAATACCTGCGGCGAACATGGGGTGGTTGCTCAGAAGTGTTTTGAGAGCAAGCAGATCCTGGAAAACCAGGTTCATTGTAGAATCACCGGGTGAGAACCGGGATCGATGATTTTATTTTGCTGGAAGCTGAACGCATAATGAATGAAATATAAAACAGCCCTAAAGATTAATCAAGAGAATAAAATTTTTTAGTAAAGGTACTTAATATGCGCTATTTTCGTAGCGGATTATTGAAGTTCAATCGTGTCAAAGCGAATTACATAAATATTACCCATGCCGTTGAGGACTGAGTTTGCTAATTCATATAGTGCAGATACACTTTCCAATTTTTTATCTATTGGAACAAATCTTTCGCTGGTATAATAGAAGTTTCCCCGGGGGATATAGATAAAAGGGCAATAATCCAGATACTCGGAATTGACAATATCCCCCATGTTTACAGCATGTCTCCAATTTCCTGTTTCATCTTTTATGCTGTAATAAAGATCTCCTCCGCCGATTTCATCATCTCTGCCGAATGAAGTGAATATTATTATATCTTCATCAGGGACTATGCAGGCATTAAATTCATAGATCGGTGTATTGATACTTGTATCCAATGGTTCAGGCTCTAAATACATGCCGTCAACACATCTGCTGACAAAAATGTCTTCACTGCAGATTCCGTTTTCCCTGGTGGAGGTGAAATACAAGTTGCCGTTTCCGGCCAAAGACGGATAGAACTCGTCATTTTCAGTGTTGATAACAGGCGGTAGAGGTTCCGGTTCAGTCCAAGTTGATTCATTTCTTTCAGAAAACCAAATATTAAAATCCGTCCTTGTTGAGTCGGAACCCATCGGTCTGTTCGAGACAAAATACAGTTTGTTGCCATCCATAGAAAAGCAAGGTTCGATGTCGGAGTATTGACCTGAAAAACTCAATATCTCTCTATTACTCCATACATCGCCTGTCTTCATTATCCTCACCAAGCACATTTTTGACCTTTTATAGTCACACAAAGTAAAAATTATTTCATCGCCCCCGGGTGAAATGGCGATATCTCTTTCATACAAATTGGTCGACACGATTCCTTCGGCGAAAATTTCCGTTTCAGAAGGAGAATGTTCCAAATCAATTCTATCAGAACCGCTTAATTGTGATAATAAAACAACGAATAAAAGCGTCGTAAAAATATTGTTTTTCATATTATTTCAACTCCTGATTATTAATTTTACTCTATTGCTTTGTTTATATGCTTGTTGACCATGGCAATAGTGTTCATTAATTATACCTTAAAGGTTATTGGCTGAATCAATCGTCGGTCCTTTCTTTGTCTGCGGTTGTTCGTTCTGTGTTAAGACAAGACGACAATTTGCTGGCAATTGCTTTTAAAAACTATTCTCTGGGTGATTCGGGATGCAAGTCCCGCTCTATCCAAAATTCCGATAATCCCGTCTGTGGAAATATATGATTTGAAATTATAATAATGATCTCTTCCAATAGTCGCGTCGATCATGCGTATTACAAAACCGACTAAATTCTTAGGTAAAGGAGTGTTTGAATCGAGAATAATTGTTTTTCTGCTAATTCGTTTTATTTCATTGAGAACATTCATCTGCTTATCTGGCCTTAGTTCATGGATCACCTGACACATAATTGAATAGTCAAAATGATTTTCACCGAATACAGTAATGTTTTCAAGATCCATATGCAAGAATTCAACGTCGCTGTAAACGTTCAATTTTTTCGCAAAGTTTATCATTTGCAAGGACAAGTCGGCTCCTACGACTCTGCAATTTTTCTTTTTTTTCAGCATCAAAGACAATCTTCCGGTCCCGCAACCGGCATCAAAAACAGATGAATTTTCAGGTATTAAACCAACAATGTTGGATCTCGCTTCATTTAATAAAGGATCAATAAAGAGATGATATATCTTCCCGTAATGATTCAAACTTTTATCAATTATCATAAGCCTGTTTTCTTTCGAACTTACAAATCAAAGCAATAATTTGTTTGGTATTTCTCGAAATCATACCTATAACCGGAAGAGATAGTATTCAGGACAGTGATATTTTTTTCGAAATACGAATATAATATTCTTTGTTTTTTTATACTGGTTATTTTTTGAATATTTCCATAATTAATTTCTTCTGCGAAATTGTATGTCGCAAAGACAGACATAGACATTTTCCCTTCAGAAAAGGTTTTTATTATTGTAAAACTCAGAGCAATGTCTGTCAAACAAAGAACAAATTCATGTCCAGCGTATCGGATTAAGGTTTAAATAATAATAATCTTTCCATCAAAATGTCTTCAAAATTTCTTCTGCCGTCAAAAACAGCAATAATATAAACGCTGTCATTTTCTATTCTGTAAATAATTCTCCATGGAGAAACAATAATTTCACGATAATTTTCTATATGATGAAATTTTAATTCCGGGACAACTCGTCCGCGTTCGGGGAAATTTTTTAAACTTTCGGCTTTTTCTTTTATTCGATGTAAAATCTTTATTGCAATATCAATACTATCATTGGAAATGTAATCAATAATACCGTCCAAATCTTTATATGCAATTTCTGACCAATAAACAGAATAAACTGATTTTGGCATATATATTACTATTGACTATTCTTAAATTTATTCTCAATCATAGCAAAAACTTCATCCTGATCTATTATTTTTCCAATACGAATGTCTCTTTCACCCTGTGAAATGAGTTTTAATAAGCCTAAAGTATTTTTCATGTTTTCAAAACTGTCTGAATCCAGCAAAACGGCTTTGGCTTCACCATTTTGAGTTACATAAACAGGGCGGCGTGTTTTACTGACCTGGTTTAATATATCGGCGGCATGCGCTTTAACATACGATATTGATCTTATGTCCTCTTTAATCTTCATAAGCTCCTCTTGACAAGTATGGTCTGAATATAATACTTTATATGGTCTTCGTCGTCAATGATTATATTGTCCATGCTGACACAAAATCGCGCACTAACTTTTCCCGGGAATATTCACAGGCATAGACTTCTGAGATGGCGCGAGGCTGGGAATTCGATCCAAAAACAAGATCGACCCTGGTGCCGGTCCATTTTAGTTCGCCTGTAACCCTGTCCCTGTCTTGGAATACGTCGTTTTCTTCTGATGTAGGTTTCCAATGAATCCGTCATCAAACTTGTAAAAATCATTTTAATTGCCGTGCACCAGGCGTTACATACTTGGTTTTGAACCGGTTAGCTGTTCTGGGCCGAAAATTTATTAGGAATTTATTTGACTAATTCTGTTTGTGAAATTAAGTGTCTCAGAACTTTTGTAAGACATTTTTCCTTCTGAAAGGTTTTGAATATTTAAAATCAGTAATTGCATATTGTCAATTTTGAAATGTCCGGATTGGAGCGTTATTTAATTCGATTGACAAAAATATTTTACTAATTTAGTATATAACTAAATTAGTAATAATGAGGAGATAGAATGAAAATACCGACAGATTTAAAGCACAAACCGGTGATAGTTTCAGAGGATTACGACAAAATTGACGGAAGATCTGCATACAGGAGTGAAGCAAAAGGACTTTCATTGGGTTTAGCCCAGTGGAACGACAGGGGAAAAGTCGATATATCGGCAAAAATTTGGAGACACACGGGAAAAAAATGGTCGCGTCAGTCCGAAGAGCTACCTTTTCACAGAGTGATAGACCTTGCGATTCTCATCTGCAGAGCGAAAGTGTTTTTCAGGGACAGGTATATGAAAAATGAAAAGGATTTTCCGAAATATCCTCTCCTGGACAGAATCGGTCTTCAGGGCGGTGCGATGAATTTTTCCGTCTGCACTGAAAACGAGCAAATAGAAGATGACATAAAACTCTTCGACGACTGCCTGCACAAAGACGACGAAATTTTAAGCGAAAGATTGAGAGTCCTTGCGGATTTGCTTAAAGAATTGCAGATGGTGTAAAATGAAATTAAAATGGTTTATGAGATACAATCATAAGTGAAAAGAGAATTCATGAAAATCGTTTTGAATGTGTTATTTTTGACGTTCGGTTTTTTTTGTACGGCTTTTTCAGACGACTTTTTGATTTCTGTAGAACTTTCCGATCAGAAAACCCTACAGAAATGGATTGAACTTGGGTTGACTGCAAATGAATTCGTCGGAGACAGGGCTTTTTTAATCACCGACGTGATCACTGTTGAAAAGATAAAAACTTCGGGTTTTGTCTATTTTGTTGTGGATGAGAATCCGTCAAATAAAATATACTCGCTCGTGTCTCCGCAATGGATTTCGGATCTGTCGGGCGTGAAGATTGTTTACACGGACAGTGTTCTCGCGATAACTGACATCACTTCAAAGGGTGATGACTATCTCTCGGTTCTCAGAATTCCAAACAGGCTTTTTAACCGCGAACAGATACCTGTCAGATTCTGGGAAAGGCTTTTAATAAATACTGTTTACATGAACAATATCGAGTGGGAACCGTACGTTCAGTCGCTGGTTGACGAAGTTAATTCCGATTCGATTACTTCATACATACAACGTCTGCAGGATTTTTACTGCAGATTCAGTTTTACCGACAGTTCATACGCCGCTTCTCAGTGGCTCAAAGAAAGATTCGAAGGATGGGGTTATCAAACTGAATTCGACTCTTTTTATGAAGTGAAAGCAGCAGCTGAGAGGAATGTTGTGGCAACTTTTCCCGGGAGTCAGGCTCCTGAGAAGCAGATGATAATATGCGGGCACTTCGATGCGACATCAAATACCGCAACTTTCGCTCCGGGTGCGGACGACAACGCCTCAGGTACGGCCGCCGCTCTCGAAGCTGCGAGGATTTTTGCGGGAATAAACAGCGATTACACTCTTAAATTCATAGCGTGGGCGGCTGAGGAGGACGGGTGTCTTGGGAGCTATCACTACGCGGGAAACGCTTACAGCGAATCGGCGGATATAGCTGCTGTTCTAAACTACGACATGATTGGATTCAGAGACGACGAATATCTGGACAATTATATACAAAGTATGGATAAAACATCTGAATGGCTGTCAAACTTGTATTCGGATGTATCTTCAATGTATGTTCCTTCCCTAATCAATTTCGAAGTTCCACCAATGGGAGGCTCAGACTGGATTTCGTTCGCATCACGAGGTTACTCATCAATAGGAATGATGGAAGCCAATCAGACGCAATTCAATCCTAATTATCACAGCACTACGGATCTTTTGTCCACTCTTGACTCGACACTTTATACGACGATAATCAAAAGCGGCGTCTCGGTACTGGCTGTGCTGAGCGTCTATCCTGCTAAAGTTGAGAATGTCGCAGTCCTCGTGACCGGATCCGACAGCAGTGTAGTAGTACAGTGGGACAAATCCCCGGAAATGGACGTGGATGGCTACAAAATATACATTGGAGATTCGAGCATATCCTATCAGGACGCTTTTGTAATTACAGGAGCAGGTATAACTTCAGACACTTTACTAGGTCTTTCTCCCGGAATCGAGTACTTTCTCGCTGTGACGGCTCTGGACAACACAGGAAGGGAGAGCTACTGCGCCGACGAGATAAATTTCGTTTCGAACAGCACCCCGCTTGCACCGCAAAATGTAACGGCTCTTCCAATAAAAGATTGTATACAAATATCATGGCGGCCGAATCTTGAAATTGATTTGTCCGGCTACAGAGTTTTCAGAGGCGTCAACCAGGACACTCTTTTGGACAGCATAAACGTAACAATTCTAACCGACACATGTTTCACGGATTCATTTCTTCAGGGGGAGAATAGGTATTACTACGCAGTCAAAGCATACGACCTGCAAGGAAACGCAGGTCCGCTTAGTGCTATTGCTTACGGAAGACCCCTGACTCTCGATCAGGGAATACTGATAGTTGACGAAACCCATTACGGCGGATCAGGATTCCCCACAGACAGCACCGTCGATGAGTTTTACAGAGGAATTCTTCAGGGATACAGGATAACGGAATTCGACTATTCGGCGATCGGAGAAGGTCCTTTGTTCGCAGACCTGGCTCCATATTCAACGGTGGTCTGGCACTCGGAAGACCTGGATTCGTTTTACGCTGATGAAACCTCTGAACAATTATTTCGTTATCTTCAAGGAGGCGGAAATCTCTGGGCGATAGGATGGAAGACCGCCTCAGACTTTAGCGGTTTGACGGAATACCCCATCGTCATTCCCATGGGCAATATCGTCCGCGATTACATGCGAGTGGACACAGCCGATCTGTCGGGACCAGAGGACTCTCTGCAGGGTGTCGTTGGAAATTTCAGCTTTCCTGATTTGCTGGTGGACGAGTCAAAAATACCTTATCAAGCCTGGGGGAATTGTCTGAGATACGTCGAGTCATATAGTTATGTCGGAGGAATAAATGTTTATAACATTGATTTATCAAACAACATGAGTCCCTTTGAAGGAGGAGTCTGCGCAGTGTTAAGGATGGCAGGCCAAGGTAAATCGGTGATTTTCGGATTTCCTCTGTATTTCATGAACTCAGGGCAAGCAAGAGCAGCAGCGCAGAGGGTAATGACATTATTCGGAGAAGTGGTTTTTGTTGAAGAAAATCCGGTCTTTTCACCGGTTCCCTCAGATATCGTTCTAAGCGCATCCGCTTTTATTTTTACTAATAATGTTCTGTTTTCCTTCGACATACCTCGAGATTGCCGGGTGTCAATGAAGATATATGACTCCTCGGGAAGACTTGTCAAAGTACTTCTAAACCGTGATTTTACTTCAGGGTGTTACGAAGCAGAATGGAATAAGACAGACTTAAAAGACAGAATAATTGCACCTGGAGCATATTTTTGCAGATTGTCCGCGGGAGATGAAAACGTTTCTATCAAGATAACATTGACTGAATGAGAATGCAGACATAAACCGGAGGCGCCGGATTCAGAACGAGAGAAATAATCTGAAATTATAATAGATAAAGGTGAAAGACATTATATGAAACTTATAATTGCAGACTGGGGAGAGATCGATGAAGTTTTACCCCTGGTTAAAAAATACGACACGGGTATCGAAATTCAGGAATACGCATGGCCTGAGAACTTAGATGAAAAAAGCTCGGAAGCAGACGTTATTTTTGAAAAAATCAAGTCTGTAACTGTGAGGGGATTTCACGGACCTTTTTGCGAAATGATACCATCGAGCAGGGATAAAAAAGTCCGTGAAGCGGCGAGAAGCCGTTTTCAGGAAGCCTACGATATCGCATCCCGCCTTGAAGTTCAGCACATGGTCCTGCACACAGGATACATACCCAAAACTTATCCCAGGGATATTTGGATTAAGAATTCACTGGATTTTTGGTCAGATTTTCTCGGAGATAAAACTGAAGGATTGGCGATTCATCTTGAAAATGTCTTCGAGGATGATTTTTCCGCCATTGCCGAATTAATAGATAAAACGAACGAAATATATAAAAGAGAGATACTTTCCGCATGTCTCGACATAGGCCACGTCAGCGCGAACTCCACTAAATCGCACGAAGAATGGATAAAAGGGCTGGGAGAAAGGATCAAATACGTTCACTTGAACAGCAACGATGGAGTTTTAGACGATCACTGGAGACTCGGGAAAGGAAAAATAGACGTCGAAAAAGTTTTGGAACTTTTGGATAAATATTCACCGACAGCTTTTTGGACAATAGAAACTCTTTTGAATGAAATTGAACCTTCTGTTTTGTTTTTAAAGGAAAGGGGATTGTTGAACTGTTCATAAATCGTGATTTAATTTATGACGCTTTAATAATCTCTCGCGTCAAAACAACAGCCGGGCTTTAATAGGATGAAAAAGTCTTTGGCCATAACTATCTGCGTTGTTCTTTCAATCATTTCTTATCTGTCCGTTGTCGCTGTGACGGACAAAGTATTTTTTGGACTTTCAGTTCCCGAAGGAAAAGAACACCGTGCCGCAATGGCAATCCGGGACGACGTGACACCGTTCCAGAAATGGGGAACGGAGAATTTTACAATTCTCTACCTGGAAAGGTATTACGGTTCGGTCACATATTTGACGCAGTCCTTTCCCGGTGACAAGAAACAGGAATTTCTGTCGGCGCTGGTTGAGAGTCTGAAAAAATACCACGAAGTCGACATTTTTATACTCGCCCACGACAATGATTTCGTCTACTGGATGTGGGACATAGATTCGAATTTGACAGGAAATCTCAGAATGATCTACAACACAGGTTGCAACGATATTTACCAGGCTCCTGTATGGCTTGATCTTGGAGCGGAGGCATACATAGGTCACCCTGGAGAGAGCAAATCACCCGTTTTTTATTTTTACTTTCTCAGGCGATGGGCAAGGGGACAGACACTTAAGGAGGCGGTTCGTGAGTCCAACGAAAAGATGAAAACGTTTCTCGAAAGGCTTGAGTTTGCGACCGGCGGAAGATTCGACGCTGAAAAAGCGTGGGTGCAATCCGAAGCGGTCCTTGAGAGTGACGGCAGAATCAAATGAGAAAAACCTATTTAGTTCCATTGTCGGCGCTGTTATTTCAGATCATCCCGCCGTTTTTGATATACGTTTTGTCATGGGCGATATACTCCGATCAGGGATTTGTCCCTCATTCCTTGAATCGCTTTCTCTCTCTTTCTCTCCTTCTGTTTTCATCGTCTGTGAGCCTTTTTCTCGGAAATTACGGTTCGTATCTTCTGCTGATAAAAGAAAACAAAATCGTTGACCTTCTTATGATTCTGTTGTGCTGTGTACCTGCACTTCTGGCCGGATCTTTTTACCTTCACGCGTTACTCGTATTTATGGCTATTGTTTGATTTTAGACGTAAAAATAATGTATGAAATACACAAAAAAACGGGAGGCAGTTAATGCAGAAAGTGAATGATCTGAACGTTTTGACGTTGTATGTTTCAGACATCGAAACAGCCAAAAAGTTCTACAAGGAGATACTCGGGTTCGAGGACGGGGGGGAGATGCCGCCGGGAGTTCTTTTCAAGTCTGGGAAAGTGACTATATACGCTGAACCCGGAAGAAGAAAGAAGCCAGAACAGTCTAGAGAATACGCCGAGTTTTCTCCGAGCTTCTCGGTCGACAGCGTCAGAGAGTGTCATGAATTTTTAAAAACAGAAGGAGTAAAAATCGTCGAAAAATATCAGGAATTCGCGCCCGATTTTGCTCTTTTCAAGTTCGAGGACCCCGACGGGAATCTTTTGGAAATTTCTGGAAAACCCTGATTTTATTTATTCAGAAAAATAAATCTTAACCTTTCACTTTTTTTCGTAAGTCGTCGGGCCGTCTTTCCATCCTGCCTGATCCAACCACCACTGCGGATATCCTACTTCCTGAGCCATGTGTCCTTCGGTGTTTATATATCCGTCGTCGTAGCGAACTATCATATACGCCAGCAGTTTCCACCATCTATCTACGACTGTTTCTGTATTTTCGAAACATTGTTCGGTCAGAAAAACTTCGGCTTTTTCCGTGATTTCGCCTGATTCACTGTTTTTTAAGATCAGTGAATCAATCGAAGATACCAGTTGGATTTCCGCTGTTTCAATGCTGTCCCTGAGTATTTTGATGTCTTCTATCATATAAGAGTATTTTATCGAAGTGCAATTTGAGACCGTGTTGAATGCCCACCACGCGCTTTGATCCGAAAACTCGGCGGTGTTGCAGTTTTGCACGGAAGGAGGAAGATCGCTTATACCGACGAAGAATGGGATGAAACAAGTCTCTGAGGGCCGATCCAGACCCATCCAGCAAATTCCGCCGACGGCGTCGGGAAGCCATTTACGGGCTTGGTTTACGTAGACGAAGCCGCAGTAGCTGACCGAAAGAGTGCGTTCCCATGCACCTTCAAGAACTCTCGTGGGATCACCGACGTCACCCTGACCGTCGTAAGGACCGTAGTAGCGGTAAGGAAAACCGAAAGGGCCTGCTGCTGTACCTTTGGTCATGTCGAATTCGGTCCCCTCATAACAATCCCTGTGAAGGTTCATCACTTCAAGGAGCGAAAGAGGATGATCCGGTTTTAATGAAAAAGGATAATACCTGGTGCAGCCGTCCTCCACCCACGGAGAGAGATTCAGTTCTGGCGCGGCAAGACTCTGAACCCGCCAAACTCTTCTGAGAGAGTAATAGGGGTGATTATATTCCCCGAGACTGACGGTTTTAAGCCAGTCCAGTGTGCCTGATTCAGGTTTCCACCAACCCATGTCCTGTGCGGTTTCAAAAAGATTTTCACAGTAAAGAATGTCCGGGTCTCCCGGTACAATGTCTCTGATCCTGAATTCATTTGCGGCGACGAACAATTCCCCGTCGGGAACTCTTCTTGCAACCCACAATCCGCCCGAACTGTCGGGTGTGCCGCAGCACATTTCCATGACCCAACCCTCGTTCGGATCACCCAGCAGAAGCGTTTCGCCAGTACCGTAGTAGCCGTATTTTTCTATCATGTATCCTATAAGTTCGACGGCTTCCCTTGCCGTCCTGCACCTTTCGAGGGCTATTCTCGAAAGTTCGCTCGAATAGAATATTCTTTTTCCCCTCTCGCAGTTCAGCTGTATTTTTGCGCCGTTAGTGCACTCGCCTATCATTAGCTGATGCTCGTTGATTATTCCGTAGCTTCCGTCGAAATATGCGTAAGTGTGACCGGCCTCTGGTATCGAATCAAGAGGTATAGTCACTGGATATTCTGGAGTGTCGTATCCGGGTCCGCGTTCAGAACACACAAGGCGAGGTTCCAGAAAGCAGTTGTATTCTGGAATTTCGCCGAGTGCTACGGCCGTGGGATAAATCATTCTCCACGAACCCTGGGGGTGATCCATTGCGGGAACGTAGATTATTCTCTCGTCGCATAACTCGTTGTCGTCTGAATGAGTGACTAAAACGGAACCGTCATTGGAAGCTCCAGAAGTCACAAGTATTGTCGTGCAGGAGAACAATGATTGGGCGTAAAGTAAAATCAACACTGACAGAAATCCTGAAAAGAGCATTTTCATATATTCCTCCCATTAAAAAGCTGTGAATCTATGTTATTTATTATTGCATCGGAATTGTTGATTTCACAATCTTTTTTGTCTTTCCCAAACTTCGTATTCGTCGTTTGTATTCTTTTTCGCGTCCCTTCGCGTCAACTCGTGGTTACGGTTTTTTTGTATTCAAAAAATA
>JAFGSQ010000047.1 GCA_016934535.1 candidate division WOR-3 bacterium | reverse complement strand
GTCGGATCTTAATCAGGAAGAATCGCAGTACTCCTCTCAGCAGATTTCAATGACCGATAGCGCTTCTTCAGCAGATCAATATGAGAAAGAGCAATCACAGGATATCGAAGAAGCTGTCCTCACCGAAATTGAAACGGGACCGGAAGACGAACTTCGTGTGTTTTGTCCGAAGTGCCGTCAAGAAGTCAGATATATAGTTCAATACGACAGATTCTGGTGTGATTCCTGCGGAGAATACATGCCTCCAGGTTTCAAAGGGGTCGGAATAGCCGTAACTGAAGAGGAGCAGGAAGAAGTAACGACTCCTGTTTCAGTGGACGAGATATCACCTGTAAGGAAAGAACAGGTTTTTGATGATAAAACATCGGTTATAATGGAAGAAGAACCCGTATCGCCGTTTTCTGTAGAAGAATTACCGATTGAAGATATTCCCGAAGAGGAACATACCGGGTCACTCGACAAAACAAAAGAAGCGGATCTAGATCTAGCCGACGAAAAAGAAAAAGTGGAAACTCTCGACCAGGAAGAAAAAATATCGGTCGTCGGGGCCGGAGAAACAGAAGGAGTAGTCCTTGTTTGCCAAAAGTGCAGTAAAAAAACGAGATACATTGAACAGTATGACAGATATTGGTGCGACTCGTGCGGAGAATACATGCCTGTCGGTTTTGGAAAAAAAGGAGGAACGTCAGAGGAACCTGTAATGAGCATAGCCGAGCTCGAAGATGAGGTCGTCATAGACGAACCTCAAAAAACTTCAATCGGGACTGTCAAAGAACAGCTTAAAGAGACTCCTCATCAAAAAGAGAGATTATCTTGCCCAGACTGTTCAGGTAAAGTGAGATTCATTGAACAGTATCAGAGATACTGGTGCGATAATTGCGAGAAATACATGCCTCTGAATTTCGGTTTGGAACAGGTAAATGTAGTGCCTCCTTCAACAGATTTGTTTGAAAGCCTGAAAGAAAAAGGACAGGAAGAAAAAGAGCAGGTTTTCACATGTCCCAAATGCGGCAGTGTACCCAGGTACGTTGAGAAGTACAAACGGTATTGGTGCGAAAATTGCTCGGAATACATTCAGCCGATATATGACAGAGAACCGCCATTGGACAAGTCGTTAATCAACGCTTGCCCGGATTGCGGAAAACAGCTCGTTAAGTGCGAACCTTGCAAGCACTTTTGGTGTTCGGAATGTGACAAGTGTTATCCAAAGAGCATGTTCCGATGAGTCTGTAAAGATTTTTAACTTTCTCGATGTTTGGTGTTGATTATTAATGGGATTTTCTGTAAAGCTTGAAATTTTTGAAGGCCCCTTGGAGTTGTTGCTTTATCTTATCCGGAGAGACAGACTCGATATCTATGATATTCCCATATCTCACATTACTTATGAGTATTTAGCTTATATCGGAGTGATGAAAGAGCTCGATATAGAAATCGCCGTTGATTTTCTCGACATGGCGTCTTTATTGATGCGAATGAAAGCGAGAGCACTCCTTCCAGCCAGACAGAGCGAAGACATGACAGAACAAGATCTGTCCAAAGATGAACTCACTCAGAGACTCCTTATATATCAGCAGTTCAGGGAAGCGGCAAAGAAAATCCGATCCCTTGAGACGGAAGGCTTGTTGCATTATCAGGTGAAACCTGCCGCAAGGCCAGTCATCGAAGACGCAGAAAAATTTATGGACATCATTTTTTTGATAAACGCTGCAAGAGAACTGACTCAAAGATACAAAAAAATAAGATCACTCAGATTTGTCCTGGATCTGATACCACTTGAAGAGAGAATTGACAGAATAACTGACATCATGCTCGAAAATGCCTCAAGGCAAGTGAATTTCTCTGAAGTGCTCGACGAAAGACATGACAAGCCATGGATAATTGTCAGCTTCATGGCTGTTTTGGAGCTGGTGAGAAATTCATTTTTATCTGTGTCACAGGACAGAATAAACGGGAAAATATGGCTTCGGTTGAAAAGTTCATTGAGAAAGTGACCTCGGCCAGATGCCTTTCCCCTGATTTTCTGTCTCAGGATATCTGGCGAGAGCCCGATGAAATACCTTCTTTCAACGATGCGTTGGAAACAATAGAGAGAACGGTCAGGAAAGGCGGGAACATTCTTGTGTGGGGCGATCAGGATTGTGACGGAATTAGTTCTGCGGCGCTTTTACATTTAGCGCTGACTTCCGCAGGCGCCAGCATCACAACATACATACCCGACAGGAAAAAAGAGGGTATCGGAATGAATATCGGATCACTGAAAAGAGAGATTCTTCGGAATAAGCCCGACCTGGTCATCACAGTTGACTGTTGCAGCAAAGACACAGAAGCCGCCTCTATATTAAGACAATCAGGAATCGAGCTCGTAGTTACGGATCACCATGAAATACCTTCGTCTTTTTTAGATGGAAGAACAATAGTGAATTGCCGAAGAGAAGACAGCCTCTATCCGTTCGGCGGATTGTCCGGAAGCGGAACCGCCCTGAAGTTAGCATTGAAATTTTCCCAGGACCCCTATCTTTGGATACTTTCATCGCTCGGGACGATAAGCGACAGAGTGCCCATGCTTGATGAAAACAGGACCATCGTAAAAAGAGGCTTCGAAGCTCTCGACAAATTCAGGTTTGAATCGATTGACCTTTTGTGTTCGGTTCAGGAATCTCCTTTGCCTGCTTCAACGGACGAATTAAAAAAGATAGTGATTTCGCCTCTTGCATCTGACTCCTCGGAAAACGGAATCTCATCTTCCTTTGAGTTTCTTACAAAAAAACCCGAGATAATTGACGCCGAAGCAATGGTGAGAAGATCCCGCGAATGGATGGACGCTCGCGAAACATACTTTGCAAAAGCGCTGAAGATAAAGCAATATGCGGGCCCTTATGTGTTTTTCCACGACGTGGATGTGCCTAGAAGCATACTCGGTTCCCTGGCTTCAAGGCTTTCTGTCGCGGAAGGGAAGAAAGTGTTCGCCGTCGGAGCGCTCGACGAAGAAGGTTTTGAAACTGTGGAAGCGAGAGCCTGCAGTGGAGACGCACTGACTGTATTGGAAAACAACGGACATTTTTTTAATTCTTTTGGCGGTCATAAAAAAGCCTGTGGAGCAAAAATAAAAAGCGAGAAAGTTGTCGGTTTTTTTGAAAGTTTGAGCCGAACGCCTGACCATGAAAAAATTGAAAAACGCTTCAGGATAGATATCATAACTGATAAATCCGAATTGAACGATGAGGTTCTTCTCACCCTCGCCTCGTTTAGACCGTTCGGCCAGGATTTTCCCGAGATTTCTCTGGAAATCACCGATATGCTTTCATCGAATCCCCTTGAAGGCAAAAACATTTTTTTGCTTAACGAGAAAGCTAAACTCAGAGAAGCTACACCCTTTGACGATATATGGATGTATGATTGAACGGACTAAAAGAAATGAAAGAAGCGGAAAATGAAAAAGAGAAACAATAAAAAGGCTTCTCTTTCTTTGCCTTCTGCTTTTCAGGAAAAATTTCTTCCCGCGCCGTCTCTTGAAAAAAATCTCCCTGCGAAAATTTCAATATCTGAAGACACATTTGAAAAATATCTCGAAGAGATAAGGAAAGAAAAAATGCTTTCGCCGGAAGAAGAAAACGAAGTAGGCAGAAAAATCAAATATGGCAGTTTGAATGAAAAACGTGAGGCCGTCAACAAACTGGTCAAAGCAAACCTTAGATTTGTCGTGTCAATAGCTCTTCACTACGACAGGGAAAAAAAAATAATTACGGATCTTGTTAACGAAGGAAACATAGGTCTTATAAAAGCCGCAAATAAATTCGATTCAGATCGTGGCATCAAATTCATATCATACGCGGTATGGTGGATAAGACAGCACATTTTGCATTACATAATTACTCATCAGAGGTTGTATTCGATACCTTTCAACAGAGCGGGAAAGCTGAGAAGAATACTGAAAGAAGGCAGGGAATTCGGTTTTGACGCAGAGAATTCCAAATATACTGTTAGTGAACTTGCCGAAAAACTCAAAGTTAATTCCCGGGACATAGAGGAAGCCTATGAGTACGCCCAGAAAGATCTGTCTCTCGATTCCGCGAGTTCTTATTTCAATGATAATTTACTGGGGTATTATCCTTCTCCTGAAGAATTCTACCTGAAGAAAGTTGAACAGCAGGAAGTCAATAAACTGATGAAAGAACTGACGGAGAGAGAGCAGTTGGTTTTGAGAATGTACTTTGGCCTTCAGGATTATTCTCCCGCTTCTTTCGAAAAAATCGGCAATGAATTAGGTGTTTCCAGGGAAAGAGTCAGACAAATCAAGGAAAAAGCATTGCAAAAAATCAGGCAGTCGCCGGATTCAAAAAAACTTCAAGACCTTTTGGGGGTAAATAATGACTGAAGTGCTTATAATTACCGGATCCAAATCGGATTCTGAAATTGCCGACACCGTGAAAGAGACTCTTGACAGCTTCGGAGTGGACAGCGTTTTGGAAGTTTCTTCAGCTCACAGAACTCCGGAGAAAACTGCCGAACTGGCAAAAAACGCGGAAAGCAGAGGATTCAAGGTGGTAATAACAGTTGCGGGTTACGCAGCTCATTTGGGAGGGGTTGTCGCGAGCTGGACAATACTGCCGGTGATCTCCGTTCCTGTCAGTTCTTCACCGCTGCGGGGCATAGACAGTATTTTATCAATCGTTCAAATGCCTGGGGGAGTTCCCGTAGCGGCTATGAGCCTCGATAAAGCAGGCGCAAAAAATGCGGCTATTTTCGCTGTCGAAATTCTCGCCCTCGGCAACAATGTATTAAAAGAAAAAATAAAAAAATTAAGGGAGAATTTTTACGCCGTTGATCGAATGTAATAAACTCGAGGCATTTTTTGCCGTTTTGTCGGGTGAAACGGTTCTGATACCGACGGACACTGTCTGGGGATTCGCTTTCGATCCAGAAAACAAAAAAGCCTATAAAAAAGTCTTGGATCTGAAAAAAAGGCAACCGGATAAAAAAATTCCTGTATTGTCACCTTCTATTGAAAGCGCTTACCGTCTGTTTGAAAATTTCAATCCGCGTCTTTACGGATTGACTCAAAAATATTGGCCCGGTTCGCTAACCGTCGTCGGGAAGGCATCAAAAAAGGTGCCGCCTCATCTTCTCGACGAAAAAGGTAAAATCGCCGTCAGAGTCCCAAAAAAACCGGCTCCTCTGGACCTGATAAAAGCATTGAATTTTGTTATGGCCACTTCGGTAAATTTGTCCGGGGAAGAAAGCCCGTCAAATCTTTTTGAGATATCATCGATGTTTTCGGGAGAAGATATTTTGGCGCTGGATATGAATCGGCGAATTCCCCGCAGACCTCCTTCGACCGTGATCGAACCTACCGTGGGAAAAATAATTGTCATGAGAAAAGGAGAGATTAGCCCGTTTGTAATAAGCGCGATAACCGGCATGGAAATCAGATACGAGGCATCGGACCCGATCAGAGTTATGTTTGTCTGCACCGGCAACACATGCAGAAGTCCTATCGCCGAGGCATTTTTCAGGAAGAAAACTGAAAAATCGAAACTGCAATTATGTGTGAAATCAGTCGGAATAAGGGTAAAAAAAATCAGCACAAATTATTCGGAAAATGCGAGAAAAGCTCTGAAAGAAAGACACAAAATAGATTTTCAGGGAAAACCCAAAAAATTAAATAAAAAAGATGTCGAATGGGCCGACCTGATATTGACCATGGACTCGGAAATACAGAAAAAAGTCGAAATAAACGGTGGAGCCGGAAAGACAAAGCTTTTGGCAGAGTTCTCGTGCGAAAAAAACGCCGTCGCAGATCCGTGGGGGAAAGCTTTCGAAGATTACTGCAAAACAGCCGTTGAAATAGAAAAGCACGTTGAAAATCTTGTAAAATATATCGAAGGCAGGGATTATTTTCTGACTCCAGGAAAATACAGATGATCTGAAAAAGGAGATTGTTATGACACCGGAAGAGATTGAAAAAAAAATCAGAGAAAAGCTGTTCATTTCGGAAGGCAAAGAATGTCTTAAGTGTGCGGAAGCTTTCGATGTGGCATCCGAACTGGGCATCGAACCTTCGGAAATCGGAAGAATCTGCAATAGATTGAAGATAAAAATAGTCTCCTGCCAGCTCGGTTGTTTTAATTAATAGACGAGAAAAAAGATGAAAATTATTACAATCTCAGGCTCATGTAGTGGAGCAGGTAAAACGACTGCGTTGAGAGCTCTGCTCAAAAAACTCCCTGTTAATAAGGCCGTAACGGTTAAATTCGGTCACGGCAAAAGTAATCCCGAAAGACCTGAAATTCTTTTTTCGGATATGATGGAAGGACTCGCTTTTATTACGGATTTGTCTGCAAAGGGAAAAACCGAATATCTGTTGATCGAAGGCAACTCGGTTCTAAAATACATTAATCCTGACGTATCTGTTTTCATCGAAGGACATTGCAGGGAGAAGAAAAAAAGCGCCGAACAAGCCAAGGCATTAGCTGACATTGTTATTCTCTGAAAAGTCCCGAAAAAAGCTTAATTTTTAGGCTTTATAAGTAAAGATCCTGCGCCCCCTGGCTTATTAACTCAAGATTGTTTTTTGTTTTTGTCCTCACGTCTTCTTTCGGGATGTCGGACAGCATGGATTCAATTAGTTTGTCGCCTTTCTCGCGTAGCGGCGAGGACGCGTAATTGACGAGGTATTCTTTAAAAGTAGAAAGAGCGTTGGGCAGGCAGTATAGTTTTATAAGGCCGGGTTTTGCGAGATCCATAAAATCCTTTCCAGTTCTTCCGAGTCTGTAGCATCCCGTACAGAATGAAGGCACGTAACCGTAATCGACCATGTCCGTGATGACCTCCTCCAGATTTCTGTGGTCACCCAAAGAAAACTGACCCGTAGATGAAGGATCTGTGTATCCTCCGGGATTTGTCCTCGATCCGGCGCTTATCTGTGATATACCTAAACTGAACGCCTTCCTCCTCATTTCAGCGTTTTCTCTGGTACTCAGAATCATTCCTGTGTAAGGGACGGTTATTCTCAGAATAGCGATTATTTTCATGAAGTCATCATCGCTGAGGACGTAAGGCGGATGTGACGCTATGTATGATCCCGTCGCCGGTTCGAGACGCGGTATTGAAATTGTGTGACAGCCGACCCCGAATTTTTCTTCGAGGTGTTTTATGTGTTGAAGCAGAGCCATCACTTCGAATTTATAGTCGTAGAGTCCGAAAAGAATACCGACTCCGACGTCGTCTATTCCGGCTTCCATGGCTCTGTCCATAGCTGTCAGGTGGAATATGTAGTCAGATTTGCGACCCTTGGGGTGCATTTTTTTATAAGTGTCGAAGTGGTAAGTTTCCTGAAAAAGCTGGTAGGTTCCTATTTTTGCGGCCTTGAGTTTTTTGAATCCTTCAACTGACAGGGGCGCTATGTTTATGTTTATTCTTCTGATTTCACCGTCTCCCACTTTGATTGAATATATGGTTTCTATGGCCTTGACGGAGTAGTCGAGAGCGTCTTCTCCGAGCCCTTCACCGGAAACAAGAAGGACTCTTTTATGCCCTTGACCGATGAGGGCTTCCACTTCTTTTCTTATTTCGTCATGAGTCAGGGTTTTTCTCGAAATTTCCTTGTTGCTCTTTCTGAAAGCACAGTAAAGACATTCGTTGTTGCACAGGTTTGAAACGTAGAGTGGAGCAAAAAGAACGAGCCGTTTTCCGTAGATTTCATTCTTTATGTAATTAGCCGTGTCGAGAAGTAACTGCCTTGAATCTTGATTGGCGACCATAAGAAGTCTTTCAGCTTCCTCGTACGAAATGCCTTTCATTTCTTTTGCGTGATCAGTTATCTCCGAAACTTCTTTATAATCGGGCTCCTTTGTATTTTGGAGGTAGCTGAAAATTTTTGCGTGATCTATGAATGCCGTGTCCATATCATGCTCCTTTCAAATTTCAGTGAGCCCAGCCATTATTTTGGCTGCATTTCTTTCAGCCTGACTTCCTTTGTCTGTGAAAAGAGAATATATTTCTGGAAAAGGTTTCAGAGCTCTCGGAAAAACAGATTTGAGATAGGATATTAAAACCCCGTAGTTTGTTATTGGAACACCTGCTTCGCGGGCTTTTTCCTGCCTTTTCAGCATCTCTTTCCTGTTGAGAGTGCACGCACCGCAATGAACGACGAGTTTGTATTCTTTCAGGTTCGAGGGATATTCGTATCCGGGAACGGTGGATATTTCAAGACTTCCCCCTACGTAGGCGTTGAGCCATCTCGGGATTTTAATCCTGCCTATGTCATCTTCAAGAGGGTGGTGCGAACAGGCTTCGGCTATCAGGACCTTGTCGCCGGGTTTGAGATTTTTGACAGTCTGAACTCCCTCTACCATCTGATTCAAATCGCCTTTTTGCCTGATGGAAAGAATCGAGAACGAAGTAAGGAGTATGTCATCGGGTACGTCTGCGGCAACTTGAGGAAAAACCTGGGAATCGGTAATCACAAGAGACGGTTTTTCCCTTAGTTTGCCAAGAGTTGCCGGCAATTCCCTTTCTTTGCACATAACCGGGATTGCGTCGGAATCGAGAATGTCTCTCAGCGCTTTTACCTGAGGCATGATCAGTCTGCCCTTGGGGGCGCCTAAATCTATGGGGGTGACAAGAAGTACCATTTCTTCGGGGTGAATGAGGTCGGACACAAACGGTCTTTCCCACTCAGAGGGCGCAACTTGAATTATTCTTTTTTTAAGGTCTTCAATTCCTTTTCCTTCGGTCGAGACTATCCTGACAAAAGCTTTTCCAAAAAGCCATTTCTGGGTCTCGCGGGACGTATTCAAATCTGTTTTATTAAGGGCGATGATGAACGGGATGTTTTCTTTTTCGAAACCTGCGACAAGTTCATTTTCGAAATTAAAATTGTCGGTTTCGACGTCTATTATAAGGACAGCGAGATCAGTCTTTTCAAGGATTTTTTCAGTTCTGTCTTTTCGCAATTTTCCCAAACCATCATCGGCGTCGTCAATTCCTGCCGTGTCTATCATGACGACCGGACCCAGTGGGGCAAGTTCCATGGATTTAAAAACCGGATCTGTTGTTGTACCCGGTACTTCCGAGACTATCGCTGTATTTTGACCGCTCAAAGCGTTTATAAGAGATGATTTGCCGGCGTTTCTTTTCCCGAAAATACCGATGTGGAGTCTGTCTCCTCTAATCGTTCTGCTTTTCATCTTATTCCTCCAAAAAAGGCATTCCTGGAGAAGCCATAATTTCGGGATTGAGAAGTTTGTCTAATTTTTCAGGATCCAAAATCTTTTCAGAGCGAATGATCTCCACAATATTCCTGTCTTCCTTTCTCGCACGTGAAACTATCTCCGCCATTTTCTCGTGGCCGACAATTGGAGAGAGCAGAGTGGCAACGGCGAATGAATTTTCGACGTAGCGCTTTATTCTTTCCCTGTTAGGTGTTAATAATTCTGTTGATTCTGAAATTTTGACGAGGCAGTTTGAGAACATTTCAATATTTTCAAGTAAAACATGAGCGATGTAAGGAAGAAACTGGGGCAGTTCGAGATTGCTCTCGGAAGCTGCGGTTGAAACGGAATGATCGCAGGCAATGACGTGCAGGCATATCTGTTCCGCAGCTTCGAAAATTACCGGATTGATTTTTCCAGGCATTATTGAAGATCCCGCCTGCATGGCGGGTAATATGAGTTCTGCAAATCCGCAATCAGGACCGCTCGAAAGCAGTCTGATGTCCGAAGCGAATTTTTTCACTGTTACTGCACCCGTCTTTATAATGCCCGAAACTTCGATTATCTGATCCGTGTTCTGAGTTCCGTCCACGAGGTTTCTCGATAGTGAAAGAGGTTCTTCTGTAATTTTTCTTAGCTCGTCAATTACAAAAACGGAATATTTTCTGTCCGCGTTAATGGAGGTTCCGACCGCAGTACCCGAAATATTGACCTCTCTTATCCAATCGATCGCTTTGTTAATCCTCCATCTGAACCTCGAAATTGCGTCTGCCCAGGCTGAAAATTCCTGCCCCAGCGAAACGGGCATTGCGTCTTGCAGTTCTGTCCTGCCGATTTTAAGTATGCCTGAAAATTCCTTTTCCTTTTTCTGAAGAGAGGCAAGGAATGTTTCAATTGACGAGTGTAGTTTTCTCAGTGACTTGAGGAGTGAAATTTTCACAGCCGTAGGATAGACATCGTTTGTGGACTGAGAAAGATTTACATCGTCGAGTGGTGATATGAACCGGTAATCACCGAATTCTTTTCCGGAGATTTTAAGCGCCGTGTTGGCTATTAATTCATTGGCGGACATGTTTGAAGACGTTCCCGCGCCTCCCTGAAAAGGGTGTATTGACGGTGCCAGTGAATCATTGCCGGAAAGAAGCTGTTCACATGCGCTTATTATAGCCCTGGCTTTGTTTTTTTCAAGAAGCCCCGCTTTCATGTTGGCCTCTGCGCATGCACTTTTAACGGTTATTACGCTTCTGAAAAGGTCTTCTCTCATCTTGGCGTCGGAAAATCTGAAATTTATTTCCGCTCTTCGCGTGTGAATGCCGAAAGGGTAGTCATCGGGAAGCTCAATTTCTCCGAGGAAATCTTTTTCTTTTCGCATATTTTTTCTCCGGTTAAAGTTCTCTTTTTGATAAAAGAGTTTTGGTTTCAACGCCTTCAAGATTTCCGAGTTTTCCGGTCAAAGATCCTAACTCGTCAGTAGTCCCTTCAAAGACTACTGCTATGACGTTGATTTTCGGACTGCTGTTGACCGAAGGTATACCGAGCCTTCCCTTGATAAACATGGAAAACTCTGAAAGCACATTGTTTACTTCTCTGGCGCTGTCCGGGGAATAAATGAAAATACCGACGACTCCGAGACGGCTAACAAGTTTTGAAGATCTGCAGGATTTTTCTGTTTGAGGCATATTTTCTCCTTTTGTCAGACCAGTTCCGGTCCTTCCGTCAGATTTGATGCTATTTTCAAGCGTGAGGGGAAAAAAGTCAACTGGAATTGCTTTTATGAGTTGTTTTGAAACATTTGATTTCGAATCTAAACTTGACAGGTGTGATGGTGAATTTTAATATGGAATGTCTCATGATTCAGTCCAATGTTAAAAAAAGGAGGATTTTTTGTCCGCTGAAAAGCAGATACTGACAACGTGTATCTATTGCGGATGCGGATGCGGTTTCTACTTTAAGGTCAAAGACGGCAGGATAACGGGTGTTGTTCCGAGCAAGAATCATCCGGTCAATAAAGGCAGTCTTTGCGTTAAAGGCTGGAACGCCTCGGAATTTGTCCAGCACCCCGATAGACTTACTGATCCATTGATAAAAGAAAACGGAAAATTCAGGAAAGCTTCATGGAAGGAAGCTCTGTCTCTGACCGCGAAGAAATTCAAAAAGCATTACGAAGAATCCGGTCCGGACAGTTTGGCATTTTTCACTTCAGCCAAATGTTCAAATGAAGAGAATTATCTCATGCAGAAGATGGCGAGAGCTGTCTTTAAAACAAACAATATAGATCACTGTGCCCGTCTTTGACACTCTTCAACCGTAGCGGGTCTCGCTGCGACATTGGGCTCAGGGGCGATGACGAACTCAATAGACGAGTTCGAAGACGGAGACGTTTTTCTGATTATAGGCTCCAACACGACCGAACAGCATCCTCTTATAGGTTCGAGGATAATCAACGCTGTCAGAAATAAAAAAGCTACGTTGATTCTCGTGGATCCGAGAGGCATCCAGCTTTCAAAACATGCGAAATACCACCTGACGCCCAAATATGGTACTGACGTCGCGTGGATTAACGGAATGATGAACGTCATAATCAGAGAAAGGCTTGAAGACAGTAAGTTTATTGCGGATTTTACCGAGGGATACGAAGAACTGAAAAAGACCGTCGAAAAATACACTCCTGAATACGTCGAAAAAATTTCAGGTATTCCGGCTATTCAATTGGCTGAAGCGGCGAGAGCTTTTGCCCGAAGTAAAAAGTCCAGCATAATATACTGCATGGGCATAACCCAGCACACGACCGGAGTCGACAACGTCAAATCGTGCGCTAATCTCGCCATGCTTACAGGCAACATAGGGAAACCTTCAACGGGAGTCAATCCCCTGCGCGGCCAGAACAATGTCCAGGGCGCCTGCGACATGGGAGGTCTTCCGAATGTGTACAGCGGATACCAGCCCGTCACTGATCCAAAGGTCAAAGAGAAATTTGAACAAGCATGGAATGTAAAAAATCTTCCGGATAAAGTCGGTGTGACGGTGACAGCAGTCCCCAACCTGGCTATGGAGGGTAAAATAAAAGCTCTTTACGTACTCGGAGAAAATCCGATGGTTTCAGATCCCAACATCAGTCATGTACAAAAAGGTCTCGAAGCACTAGACTTTCTCGTCGTTCAGGATATTTTTATGACTGAAACAGCGGAGCTTGCCGATGTTGTCCTGCCAGGAGCGAGTTATGCCGAAAAGGACGGGACTTTTTCCAACACCGAAAGAAGAGTTCAAAGAATTAGAAAAGCCGTCGATCCGCCCGGACAAGCTAAACAGGACTGGGAAATAATCTGCGAGATATCCAAAACCTGCGGTTACGACATGCCTTACAAATCTCCCGAAGAGATTTTTGACGAAATGGCTTCCGTCACTCCGAGTTACCACGGCATGAATTATGACAGACTCGGTAAAAATTTTGGTCTCCAGTGGCCATGCCCTGCAATTGAGCATCCCGGAACACCATATTTGCACAAAGACGGCAGATTCTCCAGAGGCAAGGGGCTTTTTACGGCGATAGATTTCAAACAACCGGCTGAACTTCCCGACGATGAATATCCTTTCACACTGACGACAGGGAGAACTTATTTTCACTATCACACCAGGACACTGACTAAAAGAAGTTCGACTCTCGAAAGGGAAGTGCCGGAATGCTACGTAGAGATAAATCCTGAAGATGCAAAACAGTACAAAATAAGAAACGGCAACACAATCAAAGTTACATCGAGAAGAGGTACAATAAGCGTCAAAGCGGTTGTCACTGACGTTATGAAACCCGGGAATATTTTTATTCCGTTCCATTTCGCCGATCAGGCGGTGAACAAACTGACAATAGACGCTCTGGATCCGGTGGCTAAAATTCCTGAATATAAGGTTTGTGCTGTTAAAATCGGAGGAGGAAACTGATGTCGACCGACAAATTCAAAATTACCGAGGCAAATATTTTTAAACTCCTCGAAAATTTTAAAAAAAGTTCCAACCTTCTCGCGCCTCAAGAAAACGAATTCGGTGACATAAATTTTCTTCCCGTCGAAGACACAGGCAAAGTCTTGCTGAAAGAGCACAAACCCCTTATGCCCTCCGTGCGTGAAGCTCTTTTTGGTCAGATTGAACCTATGATCGAATTCGAGAAAAAAGGGAGAGAAACAAAGATTAAAAGCATAGACAATTCAGAGGAAACCGTTATATTCGGACTACCGAGCTGTGATATTGCAGGCATACTATATACTGACAATTTCTTTGCACAGAGAGAGTTTGAGGATTACTACTACAAAAACGCGCGCGACAAACTGACTCTGATAAGCATGTCTTGCCTTACACCTCCTTCGGAAAGTTGTTTCTGTGCCACAATGAAGACGGGTCCTTTCGCTGAAAAAGGATTCGATGTTCAACTTACCGACATGGAAGACGGCTATTTCTTCGTAAACATCGGAAGCGAAAAAGGGCGCGTCATAGTGACTAAAGACAAAGCATTGTTTGATGTAGCCGACGCCGATTATGAGAAAAAATGGGAAGAAAAAAAATTGAAAGCTTCGGGACTGCCTGTCGCTGAAAACCTCGACAAAGATAAAGCTCTCGGTAAAATGGCAGGCAATCCGGTTGACGACAAGCTTTTGTCCGAGATTACGAACAGATGCATTTCCTGCGGAGCGTGCAACTATGTTTGTCCGACGTGTACCTGTTTCAATGTTACCGACAGCCAGAAAGAAGGAAAAGGCATAAGAAAGAGAATAATAGATTCCTGCATGATGAGCGGATATTTCAGGATGGCAGGCGGACATAACCCGATGGAGAAAAAAGAACAACGCACCGGGAACCGATATTACTGTAAGCTTTTGTGGGACAAGATGAAATTCGGCGATACCGGCTGTGTCGGGTGCGGCAGATGCCTCGACGCCTGTCCTGTCAATATCGATATCAAAGAAATCATACTGTCACTATCATGAGGGAGCTGTAAAATGAATAAAAACGAATATCTGCCGCGTGCAGTAGAGATTAAAAAATTAAAGAATCTTGTTTTTGACGTAAAGCATTTCACGCTGAAATTCAAAGACGAAAAACCTTTCGTTTGGAAACCGGGGCAATTCGTTCAAGTCTCGATTTTCGGAAAGGGTGAAGCTCCCATCTCGATCACTTCAACGTGTGAAAGGGGAGACGATCTCGAATTAGCCGTCAGGAAAGTTGGTGTTTTAACGGACGCTTTACACGAACTCAAAGAGGGAGACGAATTTTTCGTCCGCGGACCATACGGTAATTCTTTTCCCTGGGAAGAATTCGAGGGGAAAGACATCCTTTTCGTCGCGGGTGGAATAGGATTACTGCCGCTCAGATCCGTGATGAATGCTGTTTTCAACAATCGCGGCAAATACGGCAAGATATGGATCCTTTACGGAGCCAAATGTCCCGCCGAATGCGTTTACGACGACGAAATGGCAAGATGGGCGAAATATCCGGATGTTGAAGTGCTGAGGACGGTTGACAGTCCGGACGCGAGCTGGAAAGGCAGTGTCGGCGTCGTCACCAAGCTCTTTGAAAGCGTTGAGTTCAACCCGAACAGCACCATAGCATATCTTTGCGGACCTCCAATAATGATAAAATTCACCAACATTACTCTCGCCGAAAAAAAAATGAGAGCCAAAGACATTATAACGACTATGGAAATGCACATGAAATGCGGAATAGGAAAATGCGGACACTGCATAATAGGAAGCAAATATTGCTGTACTGACGGTCCTGTTTTCACTTACGCCCAGTTGAAACTATTAGACGTAGAATAATAAAGGACAGGTTTGAGAAAAAGGCGGATTATTCCGCCTTTTTTTAATTTAATGAACGAAAAAAATTAATTGTAGACGTTCAATCTGAATCCTCTGGCAAAGCCTATAAGTCTGATGTTTGTCTTTCTGGCGAGCTCAACAGCTCGATCAGTCGGTGCGGATCTCGAAGCTATGAGATAAACTCCGAACTTCAGCGATTTAACAAGAATTTCAGAGGATATTCTTCCGGAAAAAAGCATGTACAGACCTTCTCCGTTTTTTCCACCGAGCAGTGCCTCTCCGATTATTTTGTCCACTGCGTTGTGACGGCCAATGTCTTCTTTGAAAGAAATGATTTTGTCGGTCCTGCACAATGCCGCCGCGTGAACTCCGCCGGTTTCGGCGAAAATCAAAGATCTTTTCTGAAATTCCCTTAACAGATCCAGAATTATTTTCGCATCGAACATTCTCGGTTTATCGAGAGGTTTAAGTCCTTTCCCCTGGAGAAGATTGAGATCCGATGCCGCCTGTCCGCATCCGGATGTCATTACGTATTGTTTCTCAATTCCAGCGTCAGTCGGTTTTTTTTTGAGCGCCACATTTACTGTCATTTTGTCTTTTTCAATTTCTATTGATGATATCTCCTTGGCCGATTCGATAAAACCCTCGGAGAAAAGACGGCCGACAGCGAGCTCGTCGAGTTGGGACGGAGAGCAAACCATGTTTGACATTTCGGAGCCGTTGACTAAGATTTTTATCATTGATTCTTTTATTATTTTGTCTTCAAAAAAGGTCTCGCCGTCCCGGAGGTCGATCCTCTTGATTCTCATTTTTCTATACACGTTTTGAATCTCTTGAGATCGTTTTTTTCATTTATGTTGAAAAACATTTTCATTTCGGTGTCAAAGCGAAGGATTACGTCTTTTTCAACATAGACGGTTTTGACAAAGCTGAAAAAATTCTGAATTTTATTGTCTCCTTTGTTGAGCTGATCAAGAATGTACGGCAGACAGTTTTTTGAATAGACTGCGTGAAGAGGTTCGTAGAGGTCTTTTTCTTTTCTCGGTACTATGACGTCCCCTTCTTTTATTGAAATCATGTATTTTATAAAATCTTTGTCAAGGAACGGCATGTCGCAGGCTATGGCGAATATTCTCTGTGAACTGGACGACAGCAGTCCAGTGTAAATCCCGCCGATAGGACCTCTGCCTGGAACTATGTCCTTTACTGTTTTGGCTTCAAATATAGAGAAGTTTTCAGGGCAATTGGTTACGATAATGATATCGGAGAAAATTTCTTTTAAAGAAAAAAAAACGGACTCGACCAGAGTCGAGTCCCCAAATTTTTCGAAAGCTTTATCTCTGCCGAAACGGCTGCTTTTGCCGCCGGCGAGGATAACTGCCTGTGTCATGCCTGCTTGCTGTTTCTTACGTAAACCATCCAGTAGAGAGCCCCGACGAAAAACGCCCCTCCGATGATGTTTCCAAGAGTTACGGGCAGAAGATTGTTCCAGAGGAATGATATCCATGTCAGTCCGCTCAAATCGAGGCCTGAGGCCGCCGCGGCCGCAGTTCCTTTCAGGAAAAGACCCAGAGGAATAAAATACATGTTGGCTACACTGTGCTCAAATCCCATTGCAACGAATGTCATTATTGGAAAGAAAATCGCGAATATCTTTCCTACGATGTTACTCGAAGCAATTGCCATCCATACAGCGAGACAGACAAGTATGTTGCAGAGAATACCTCTTACAAAAGCTTCCACCCATGGAAGACTGACTTTTGCCGCGGCAATTTTAATGGCGGCTACGCCGGTTAAAAATTCTCCGCCCTTCCAAAGGCCGCTGACATAAATGAGATATGCAAGAAGAACCGAACCCGCGAAGTTTGCTAAGTAAACTACGAGCCATTTGTAAAGTACTTTACCTACTGAAACTCTTTTTTCAAGAGCACCCATGAGCATGAGGTTGTTGCCCGTAAAAAGTTCCGCGCCGGCTATTACAACGAGCATTAGTCCTACGCTGAAAACTCCTCCGACAAAAAATTTACTCAGCCCCACTCCGAGAAATTTTGCTGAATCAGATCCTACGAGTGTCGCTATTGAGGCCCCGAAACCGATATAAACACCGGCAAAAATACCCAATACGATGAGTTTCCAGTCAGAAGCCGTCGTTTTCTGGACGCAAGTGGTCCTGGAAAGGGTTTCCGCGACATTCGCCGGAGTTTTGCATCCGACATTGACTATCTCAGCCATTAATCCTCCTTGCCATTAGCGAGAGTTTTTTTCTCTATCGTTGACATTTCCATTCTTCATTCAAAACTGTCATTTTATGGTGCTGACCCTGGCGTAAATTAAACCGGTCCTCTTTCAGAAAATCGAAATTGAATTTTAAATCAGCGTTTTTGTTTTGTCAAGATGTAGACGTTCATCCGGTAAATACATAAATTATTGTCAAATCGACTTAATTGTCCGATAATAATTTACTTAACGAACAACGAAAAAGGAGACTGAATGCTTCATCCGGATAAAGCTTTGGAATTTTTGTTAAAATATTCAATAAAAACAGAAACCGAACCAGTGAGGATTGAAAACGCTCTCAACAGACCTCTCAATTACGATATATTTTCAAAAACCGATCTGCCGCCTTATAACAAAGCCGCCATGGACGGATACGCATACGACTTTCTTGACGTTTCGGAAAAATTCAAGATAACCCAGATCATTGGTGCCGGGAAAAAACCCGAGAAATCTGTCATAAACGGGGAATGCGCAAAAATTATGACAGGCGGCATACTGCCTGACGGCGCCGATACAATAATAAGAAAAGAATTCGCTTCGGAGTCACAGGGATTCATGAGTATTATTCAGGCAGAAGAGACGCAAAACATAGCAAGGCGCGGGGAATACGTCAGAAAAGACCAGCTTTTAATCGCAAAATGCATTTTGAGCCCAAAAGAAATCGGTATCCTCGCTTCCTCCGGTTACAACGAAATAATTCTGCCGGTGTGCCCTCTTATAGGTGTAATAACTACGGGAGACGAATTGGAAGAGCCCGGCAGGCCGCTTGAATTCGGAAAGATATACGACAGCAACCTTTTTCAGATTTCAGCTCTTCTGGGATCGTGTCTTTTCAGAAAGAAGCTTTACAGCAGGGTCTCGGATGATTTGTACGAGATATACGATTCCATCGCCAGAGCCATGGAAGAATGCGACGTAATTCTGGTAACGGGCGGTTCGTCAGTAGGAGAAAAGGATTTGACTGAAAGAGCGTTCTCGAAAAACGGAATTTCAGTAAGATTCGATTCTTTGGCCGTAAAACCCGGCAAACCGACTATTTTCGGAGAAAAAGACACTAAGTTCGCCTTCGGTGTGCCGGGAAACCCGGTGTCGGTTCTGGTGATTTTCGAAATCTTGATAAAACCTTTTATTTACAATCTGATGAGATTCCCGTATAAACCTTCTTTTATAAAAGGACGGCTCGAGGAAAAATTCAGCAGAAAAGACGTTTCGAGAGTGGAATTTGTTCCTGTCAAACACGTGACCGGACAGATTACGTTTCCACAATATCACGGTTCCGGCGATATAGTGGCTCTCGGCGGAGCAAACGCTCTTTTGAGAATTGACGACGGCATCGAAACAGTTCCGGCCGAAGAAGAAGTTTATGTTAGACAAATATAACCGCGAAATCTCTTATCTTCGCGTTTCAGTTACCGACAGGTGCAATCTCAGATGCTTTTACTGCATGCCCGAAGAGGGAATAGAAAAAAAAGCCCACTCCGACATAATTTCTTACGAAAACATTGTTAAAATCGTCAGAGACTCAGTCAGAATTGGAATTAAAAAAATACGACTGACAGGAGGCGAACCGCTTGTCAGAAAAGGTATTGAAGATCTCGTAACCCAAATATCTGCCATTGACGGTATAGAGGAAGTCTGTATGACGACAAACGGCATACTGTTATCTAAAAAAGCTGCGGCACTCAGAAAAAACGGGCTCGACAGAGTGAACATATCCCTCGACACGCTTGATCCAGAAAGATACAAAGCCGTAACAAGAGGCGGAGACATTAAAGCTGTACTTCAGGGTATTGAAAGCGCGATCGAAGAAAACCTCTCCGTAAAAATTAACATGGTCGTCCTCAAAGACACCGGTGAAGGTGAAATAATGAAAATGAAAAAATTTTGTTCACGATTGGAAATATCGCTTCAATTAATTAACGCTTACACTCTCGACAGCGTCAAGACTGAAAGCCCGTTCGACAGACCTCCGAAATGCGAAAACTGCAACAGAATTAGGCTTATGTCGGACGGCAAACTGAAACCCTGTCTGCACAACGACATCGAGATTACAGTAGATTACAAAGACATATACAACTCTCTTGTCAAGACCGTTCTTTCAAAACCGGAAAGAGGTTGCGTGTGCCGTAATAGAAAGATGAACGAGATAGGCGGATGAACGACAAAATATTTTCTCACACCGACGATCTGGGAAAAGCATCAATGGTCGATGTCTCTGAAAAAAAGGCTGTAAAAAGATACGCGAAGGCCGAAGGGAGAATTGAACTTTCGGAAAACACGATAACTTTAATAAAACAAAACTCGGTTATAAAAGGTGACGTACTCGCCGTGGCAAACATTGCTGGAATACAGGGTGCAAAAAAAACCCAGGTATTGATTCCTCTTTCGCACGTAATACCTCTCGAAAGCGTTAAATTGTCGTTTGAGTTGGAAGAAAAAGCCGTAATCATTACCGCCGAAGTTAAGACAGAATCAAAGACGGGTGTCGAAATGGAAGCTCTTACGGCGGTAGCTGTTGCCGCATTAACGGTATATGACATGTGCAAAGCGGTGGATAAAAAAATGAAAATAACCGGTATAAAACTTGTAGAGAAGAGGAAAGACGACAGATGAATAAAAATTTCAAAATACTGTCCGTGAATATTTCAAATGAAAAAGGCAGAAAAAAAATTTCGGTGGCAAAAGCATATTTAAAAGAAGGATGGGGAATCGAGGGAGACGCTCATGCCGACAACTGGCACAGGCAGGTTTCTCTTCTCGCCGCTGAAGACATAGAAGAAACCGTCAAAGGAAAAATTAAAATTTCATACGGTGATTTTGCCGAAAACATTACTACTCAGGGTGTGGATCTTTCGAGTTTGCCCAAGGGGACTGAACTCCACTTGGGAGACGCTATGCTCGAAGTGACGCAGATTGGAAAAGAATGCCATTCGGGATGCGAAATTGAAAAACAACTTGGTCAATGTGTAATGCCCAAAAAAGGAATATTCGCAAAAGTAGTCATTGGAGGGGAAATAAGCAGTGAAAGTATCTGTTATTACAATATCTGACAGAGCTCACACAGGAGTTTACGAAGACTTGACCGGACCTGAAATAGAAAGGATTGTCAGGGAGGCTTTTCCCTCCGCAGATATTTCCAGGCAGATTGTCCCGGATGATGAATCTCAGATATTGTCCGCACTCGAGAAATGCGCGGATTCCGATTTCATTCTGACCACAGGCGGAACAGGTATTTCGGAAAGAGACAGGACGCCTGACGTATCAAGAAATTACTGTGATTATGATTTACCCGGGATGTCAGGAGCTTTGCTCGCTGAATGCTATAAAGAAACACCCAACGCGATGCTGTCGAGAATTTATGCCGGAGTAAAGAGCCGGACAATAATAGTGAATTTTCCGGGATCAATGAATGCCGTTAAACTCTGCGCCCAAACACTGACTCCTGTTATGGGACACGCACTGAAAATGTTCAGAGGAGAAAAGCATTGATATTTTTGTTTCTTTGTATTTCAATTGGATAAAGCGAATAAAAATAAGGGAGAGAACATGAGAAAATTATCAATGTTTTTACCCGTCCTTTTTTTAATTTCCTGTTCACAGGGCTCTCGCTCTCGCGTTGTGCCTCTTATTCCGCAAACAATATACAATGTTGCCGTTGACAACAATCAGGTGGGTTACGAAACAGTCCGAAGAGAAAGGTCTGGAGACACAGTAATTATATCGTCCATACAGGAAAGACCTTTCAGGCTCAGACCTATTGTTTACGATTCAAAACTGTTTCTGGTTCCCGGTATCTCTTCAATGCAAATAGTCAGTTACAGATGTTTCGAACAGCTTCCCGGCCAGAAAATATCTTTCAGATTGAAATACGAAAAACCCTGGATCGTATTGCTTCAAAACAGTGTCGTGTCTTCTCCCAGATATTATAACAACGATCCCAAAGATCCGGACGGCCCGGCTATCATAGAGTGGGACAAGGCTTTTCTCATAGAAGCCCTCGTAAACAGGTTTGTATTCAAAGACACTCTTTATGAAAAAATGCAGGAAGTTCCTGTTCTGATTCCTTCCGCATTTGGAGAGTGGGGCAGTGCGGTCATTGAACTGATGAGAGCTAAAAATGACACCGCCGAATTCCGGATAGTATACAGAAAGGAGATCGAGAAAGACTCAATGCTGTATTGGAGCGACGACAGCGTTTACGGAGTGGTAAGGACAATAATGAGGGGAGACGGCAGAGCCGGATCGCTTCTTCAGGCCAGACTTGTTTTGCCTTCGGGAATAACAGTGAGTATTTTTGAAGATCCGGACGCTCCTTTCACACTGCCAGAACCTGCTGTTTACACGCCTCAACCTGAGAATTACACGCTGGAAGATGTGAGTTTCAGGGGCGCTGACGGAGTTAATATCGCTGGATCATTTTACACGCCCTCGCAGGAGGGAACTGTTCCGGGTGTTCTGTTTCTACACTCAAATGCCGCGTCCGACAGAAGGCAGATGGGAGTGTTTTCTTCGTTAGCTCACAGGATGGCTTCAAACGGAAGCGCATTGATTTTAGTTTATGACAAGCGCGGAACGGGTAAAAGCGGCGGAAGCTATGATTCTTTACATTGGGGTGTTTTAGCATCAGATGCCGCTTCCGCGTTCGATGTTTTATATGCGAATCCCAAAATCGATAAGGGGAATGTGTTTATACTCGGACACGGTGAAGGGGCTCTAATCGCGTTCGATCTCGCTTCAGACCCCGCTTATGCAGGAAGGATTCGCGGTGTAATATCTCTCGGAGCGACGTCTCTTAATCCTGTAGATTCAGGAAACGTAGAAATGCTTATTATGCAGGCAAAAGAGAGAGAATGGTCTGACGAAAGATTGTCCAAGCAGATTGAGGACCTGAAGAGAGGACTTGAAAATTTAAGAAACACCGATGTTTACTGGTCTGATATAAGCGGTTTTCCCGGAGAAAGAGAAAACCTTGCCTACGCTCGGTCTTTGCTGGATTTCGACCCTGTAAAAAAAATTATAAATTCAACTTGTCATTTCCTGTTCATACACGGAGCGGAAGACGCTTTTGTTTCTTCGGTTAACGCCGAAAGATTGTTCTCGGTTTGTAAAATGAGAGGCTTGCCTGAAGACTTGTCGAAACTTGTTATTTATCCCGGTCTGGATGCCAATTTTGCCATACCGACAATAGAAGGTAAAAACGGATATGCTGAATATTTCAAGCTTCCCGAAGACGCGTCGAGAGATATTTCGGTAAGCGACACCGTAATAGAGTGGATAAACAGAATAGTGGAAAATTCAAATCCGCTTCAGACAGAGGAGGGTAGATGAAAAGCTTATTATCAATCTGTTCAATATGCTTGCTTATATTTTCCTGTTCAAGTGAAAACGGATCCTCAGAACAAAACAGCACCCAGGAAGACAATAATCTGCCTGTGATGCAAATCCAACTGACTCCAGTTTCGCCTTTACGAGGTGAGCCGATTACGGCGAATTATTCTTATTCCGTCCCGGGAGTTGACTCGATGTACAATTTATGGATTGTCGAAAATGAAACTCTCGCTGTCAGGTCAAAAACGCTTGAAACGTCGCAATTACCGCTTGGCGCAACCATAAAAACCGCTGTCTTCGTATTTTTTCACGACGGCCAAAATAAGACTTTTGTTTCTCCTTCGGTGACCTTGGGTACTCCTGCTTCAGCTTCAATCGCGGCGGCGAGGATCGGACCTGATTCTGTCACTGTTGCGGGAACAATACGCCTTATGAGAGTTGAAATAATCGGCGACAGGACAAATTTTTCATTTGAATCGCAATGGTACAAAAACGGCTTGCCGGTCGCAGGAGCCAATGACACGGTCCTCGCTTTGGCGGGATTCAGACGCGGCGACGAACTGATGCTTAGGCTTATTGACGGGAACGGCGTAGAATACAGCACGAACACAGTAATAATTACAAACGCCATTCCGTCAATAGTCTCGTCGCCTCCTTTTGTCAGCGGCGGAGGCGCGTATACCTATCAAATCATGTCAAATGATCACGATGGAGATCCCCTTTCATATTCGCTCACGCAGGCTCCAGCGGGAATGACAATAAGCGGAACAGGTCTGATAACATGGGAAATTCCATCCGAAGGATCTCACGCCGTGACGGTGGAAGTCGATGACGGAAACGGCGGCAAAGCCGCCCAGACCTTCACTCTCAAATTTGCTGTTGATCAGCAATAATTGGTTTCGGCTGTTTTCAAAGAGAGGTGTGAAATGAAAAAGATGTTTTTGGCGATTTCATTTTTGCCGGCGTTAAATCCTCTGTTTTCTCAGATTCAGGTAACTCAGGCAAGAAAAGTTTTCGGTCCGACGGGTCTCCCTTCCAATCCTCTGATTGTGATCCAGCAGAATGTGGCTCCGATTTTCGCAATTATGGACACAGGTTACAATATTCTCGGAACTTTTACGCTTCCTCTGCCTTCGAACGTTTACGCATGGGATATCGTCGGTGTTTCGAGCGATTTCGATGACGATCAGGAAATTGAAGCGCTTTACTGGGTGTACGATACGGTCGGAACCGACCATTCTTATGTAGTGTTGAGGGACATTTTCTACAACACCAATCAACTCGAGTTCAACAATTCTGATTCTTTTTACTATGCTTGGACCTCTTATTTCCTGGGAGAGCGAATATTTGTCGTATACAACACGACCTCTCAGATATTATACAGATCAGGTGTCAGCGTTTCAGTGGAGGAAAACCCGGAGGTTTTCCCCGTGCCGGATGTTTTGGGTATGCTTTTTGACAGATCTTTGAATCCAGCGGAGATTTCTTTTTTCATGCCGGTTGAGGGCATCGTTTCGATTGAAGTAATAGATGTCACAGGCAGAACCGTCGTCAATTACGACATGGGATTTTTCGAAGCCGGTCAGCACAAATTCTATTGGCAGCCCAGGGACAATAGCGGCAGGTTGTTACCGACCGGAAAATATTTCGTGCGGATGAATAAAAACGGAACCTCAGTCGGCGAAACATTCATCTGGATTGAATGAGAAAACTGCATGAAGATTCTTGACAGGAAATATATACCTCATTTACTGATAATGTCTGTCTCGTTTCCATTGACGTTTTTCAAATGTGCCTTCAACAGCAAAAAAGCGCAGGAATCACGCGGCGATGAAAACAATGAACGGAGAGGGCGTTTTTATGAAATAGCATCCTCGGATTCATGGAAAAGATTCAAAAAGGCATGGAGAGAGATGGACGAAATCGCCCGTTTCAGATTGTCGGATGATACGGGTTTGATACAAGAGTTCAGGTTCATAGATTTAAGAGAACAGAGCGACAGTCTGATGGCATCGCTAAGTTCTCTTGAATATCTTCAGGAAATCGGTCTGCTTTCGTCTTTCGAGAAAGAACTTTTGGCGGATATGGCGGAAGCGAAAATCAAGCATATATCCGGCTATATCTTTCTAACGAGATGTATGCCTGCTCTTATAGATGTGAAAATGAGCAAAAAGATACAAACTATTAACGCGAGAATAAACGAGCTTGAAGAGTTGAAACGGGAAAATCTTGTTTCTGACGGACAATTCGATTCTGCTCTCGAAAATATAGTCTGTCATCTCAATGATTATGCCAGAATGCAGACAGCTTATGATTTTCTCCGCAACTGGGGATGGAAAGAAAGGTTCGGATATGATCCCGACCTTGAAAAGGATGACAGTATTGACGTCGAACGGGAAATTCAAATTACTATGCTGAAATACGGAAATATGCTTGATGAAGGCCGGATAACCCTCGCCGAATATGATAGCTTTCAGGCAAAATGCCGGAAAACCATGACCGAAATAGCTGTTTTCGATTCGATCTCGCCTTTCATGGATTCTTTGTTCAGAAATCTTTGCACCGAAGAATAAAACATGTTTCGTTGAAAATTAAAGCAGGAGATATCTTGAAGAATAAAAATAAGTTTATTAAAGAAATGCTCGCAAGTTTTTTTGTTTTGGCTGTTGCCGCGCCCGTAAATCTTTTCAAATGCACTTTAAAGCGCGCGGAAGATGGTAATGGAAAGCGTGGAGAAAACAGAAATGACCATAGCCGAGCAGCTTCAATATTGTCGTCTCAAGGCTGGAATGAATACAAGAATATGTGGAGGGAATTGGACGCACTGATTGATTACAGTCATCCCGATTCAGGAATCGCTGCAGATCGCTTTATATACATTGATATGTCCTCGCATGAAGAAAATTTAGACAAAGTATTGAATGCAATGAATGATATGGAAAAAGAGGGACTTATTACTTCTTTTGAAATTGAACTGCTGTCTAATATGATCGAGTCGAGGATAAAATACATGTCCGGATACATATACATGACAAGGATGGTAGTACCGTCCATAGATATAAATTCCGACAATCTGATTAAAGCCATTGACGCGAAAACCGACACGCTTTTCAGACTCCTTGACGAAGAAAAAATCTCCGGGTCTCAATTTGATTCTGCTCTCGACAACATAATTCTAAAACTTGAAAAATACTCGAAAATTCAGACCGCACATCAGATATTGAACAGATGGGGATGGGAAACTCCGGTAGACCTTTATGGGGTTGAAAACGAAGATTTTGACGTCCTGAAAATCATTGATATGACATACAAAAGAATGGATTCACTCAGAAATGAAAATTTAATAAGTGATTCGGTATTTGATTCATACAATGTGCTGTATGAAAAGACGAAAACCGATTTGCTTTATTTGGAGACTATCCTGCCCTTCATGGACACGCTTTTCAGAGACCTGCTCTCGGATGAATGATTTATTTGTCGTTTTTGAAGCGACCCCCGATTGCGACAATGACTGTATATATTGTTACAACGTCTGGAAAAATCATGAAAACAAAACATTTGGAACAAGCAATCGGGAAAATAGCTTTAAAATCCTTGGAAGTATAATTTCAAAAATCAAACCGGTCGGAATTTGCTTTACGGGCGGAGAGCCTCTTTTGGAGACAGGTCTCAGTGAACTAATAGAATTCTGCAGGCCTGAAGTAAAGTTTGTAAGCCTGGCGACGAACGGAAAAAATCTGAGCGAAGAATTTTTAATTAAAAATTCTTCAAAAATAATTGACCTTATAGACATATCGCTTCCGACTTTGAGAGAAGAAAAATACAGACAAATCTGCGGAAAAGATGGAGTGGAAGCTGTAAAATCCAACATTGCGCTTTCAAAAAAACACGGATTCAGGATAAATGTCTCGATTACGGCTATGAAGATAAATTTTTTTGAAATCCGCGATCTGCTAAGCTTCGCCTTCGCTTTTTCGGCGGATTCAGCGACAATAAATTATTTTTCCCCGACAGGAAGGGGAGCGAAAAATAAAAAAGAACTCATTTTAAGTACGGATGAAAAACTTGAGTTGATAAAAATCGCCGACGAGTTTTCGGGAAAATACGGTTTGCCAGTTATTTTCGGCTTGCCTTTCGAGAGGTGTAAATCGGACATCAGCGGTTTCAGGAACATTAAAATGTCATTGTGTCTGTGCGGTGTTGTCAAATTCGCGGTTGATTTCGAAGGAAGAGTCAGGCCTTGCGAGCAAAGCTCAACAGTACTCGGAAACATTCTTAAAGATGATTTCAAGGACATTGTTGAGTGTGAAGAACTTAAATGTTTTAGAAATGACAATTATTCCGAAAATTGCATTTCCTGCGGTCATTATCAATCGTGTTTAGGCTCATGCAGGTATTCTTGTAATGTATAACTAAAAACTATAGACTAATCTGAGGAGTTATTTTTTAAACATCTATTCAATATTCCGGCTATTCTTATGTTCTTTTCCGTACCTTCCAGAGGATCAATTTTATTGAGTAAACCCAAATCCTTGGACAAGATGAACATCTCTTCAAAAATTTCAAGTTTCTTCTCGTATATTAGATTGTCGTTTTTTATAGAATTTTCAAGATATTGCCTGTATTTTTCTTTGTCGAGTATCATGCCTGATATTATACTACTTTCTTTTTCTCAATTGTTATTGTCTCTTGATAATTGTTAATTGCCAATCCCTGAGAATCTGCGCTATTCTCTCTCCTGCTTTTCCGTCCCAGAGTTCAGGAACTGTTCCTTTTTTCCATTTTCCAGAGATGATTTGAGACGCTTTTTCACGGATAATGTTCTTGTCGGGGGGAACGAGTTCGTTTGTGCCCTCTGTCACAGTTACCGGTCTTTCCGTATTAGGTCTGAGAGTCAAACATGGTACTTTAAAATAAGTCGTCTCTTCCTGAACGCCTCCAGAGTCTGTTAAGACGAATTTCGCGTTTTTTTCGAGTTCTACGAAGCTTTTGTAACCGAGAGGTTCTGTGAGAGATATATCTTTTTTATGGAGTTTCTCTTTGTATCCGAAATTTTTCAGGTTTTTTAAAGTTCTCGGATGAACGGGAAAAATGATTTTGATTATCTCGGCAACATTTGCCAGTATTTCAGTCACAATTTTTAAATTATCTTTGTTATCTACGTTTGAAGGTCTGTGAAGAGTGACAAGGCAGTATTCGAATTTTTTTAAGCCCATGTTGTCAAGAGTTTGTCCGTTGAGTTTATCCGAAATATACAACAACGAGTCTATCATCGAATTACCGACGAAATGTATCTTCCCGAAGACGTTTTCTTTTCTGAGGTTTTCTTCGGCGTCTTTGCTCGTTGTAAACAGAAATTCCGAAAGCTGGTCAGTTACTATTCTGTTTATCTCTTCGGGCATGGTTCTGTCGAAAGACCTCAGTCCGGATTCTATGTGGGCTGTAGGAATACCCAGTTTGGATGCGACTATGGAGCAAGCCATGGTCGAATTGACATCGCCGGCTACGACGACTCTGCCGGGTTTGTTTTCCAGACACCATTTTTCAAATTCGGTCATCACTTTGGCGGACTGCAGGGCATGACTGCCGCTTCCGGCTCCAAGAAAAACATCGGGTTTTCTGAGGCCGAGTTCCTTGAAAAAAACGTCGCTCATGGAGAAATCGTAATGCTGACCGGTGTGGACGAAGAGCATTTTATCCGTAGCTGATTCATAGGCTTTCAAAACGGGTCCAATTTTCATAAAGTTTGGACGAGCGCCTGCAATTATAGCGATTTTTTTAATTTTATTTCCCATTGTTTTTTTTGATTTAATCACTTGAAAAATAGCTTTAAAAAGAATATAAGGGAATTATATTTTTTACAATAAAAATATCTTTTAGAAGGAATCTGAGTTTGCTGAATAAATTTCTGTCTTAACAGAACAGGTTTGGTTAAATTTATCGAAAAAAACCAGCGTGCTATGTAGTATGCGAGTTTAACAGAATAAGAATATTATCAAAGCATTTCGCCGTCAGGCAACATGTCGTCGGATGGTGGAACCCCGTTTTTTTGTCTGTATTCTTTTCTCTTGCATTCATTCATCATTGATCCCTTGCAATATTCGGCGATGAGCATCTCGCATATTTCATTTTCAACATCCTGATACTTTCGGAAAAAACCGCATTTTTCAAGAAGTTCGCATGTCTGTTCCATTTGTCCTCCATTCATAAAAGGCTATAATTTACAGTAAAGTATTTTACCGATTATTTCAATACATTAATAATTTTTATCAGTCCATATTTAGTGGATTCTTTGTTAAAATTAGTTCGAGTCAATCTTATATTGATGTGTTCATGTTCCAATTGATTTTTTTCTTTCTAATTTTCATTCCGGTTATTTATAGATATAATTTTATTCTGTGGAACAAATGACTCTATCAAATCCTTTTGTCGGAAGGCAAAAGGAAATTGGCATACTTGAGAATTGTCTCGAAGAAGCCATAAATTGCAACAGCAAAGCAGTCCTGATAAAAGGCGAACTCGGCGTCGGTAAGACCACTCTTCTGAAGCATTTTTCGGAAAACGTGAGAAGCCGGAATGTGAATTTATTAAGCGTAAAAATAATAAAAGACGACAAAAGCGATTATTCGCCTTTTATAAGCATAGTTGAGGATTTTATAGAACGCATGGAATTCCCACGCCAGACTCTTCCCAGATTGCTGAATCCTGATTTTGCCGGATATCTCGCTTACATAATCCCGAAAATAAGGGAGCTTTATCCGGTAAAACTGACAAATTCCGAGAGGACAAAAAGCCGAAAGTCTTTACACTATTCATTTCATCGTTTTTTTCTTAATCTTTCGAGATTTAAACCCCTAATTATGATTTTTGACGATATCCAGTGGATGAACGAGGAATCTCTCGACCTTTTTGTATATCTGGTTAAAAGAACCGCAGACATACCGTTTTTAATACTGGCCGCCGAACGATCCGATGAAAACAACGAATCGTTGAGACGTTCGGAAAAAGAATTGTATCGCGACAGAGTGATTGTTCCGCTGGATCTTGAAAATTTACCTGAAGATGCGCTCCTTAATCTTTTGAACGAAAAATTCAAAAATATATATTTGAACAATTTCAATGATTGGCTTTATTCGGTGACCAGAGGCAATCCTCTTTTTGTCGAGAAAATAATCGAATTCATGATCAATAGGAATATCATTTCATTCGATGACGAAAAAAACGAATGGATCATATCTGACAATTTCAGGGGTTTTCAAATACCTAAAACACTCGAAAGCGTTTTAGAAAATCATTTGGCGAATCTATCGATTCCGGAAAAACGGATATTGGAAAGCGCTTCCGTTATAGGCGAGAAATTTGATCTTTCTATTCTCAGAGAACTGCAGAAAACTATGTCTCAGGATCAGTTCACTGATATATGCGAAAATCTTCAACGTCTCAACCTGCTGACGTGCTCAGGAAATTCAGGTATTTTTTCACATCCGCTTGTAAGGGAACTGATATACGAGAGGATGAAGATTACTGCGAGGCGGGAAACGCACAGAAGACTTGCCTCTATCCATAAAAGCAGAAAATCTCAATCAGCAGAAATTTCCCGTCATTTGACTGAAGACCTTTCCGAGGACGAAATAACAAAAGAGCTGGCGCTTTATTTGTACGAGATTTCCAAGGAATTTTTTCATAACTACGATTATAAACTCGCGTGGGAAAACATTAAAATCGCAAGAGAGATATCAGCGAAGACCGATGTACCGGATGAAAAAAAAGCACTCGTCGAATTCGAATTCAGTTACATCGCCTGGGTTTTGGGAAAGGCGGAATCGAAATCAACTGACACTGAAAAACTTCTGCAGGATCTTGAAAAGTACGGATTTACAGAACAAGCGGTAAAATACTGCCGTATGAGATTTCACAACAGTCTTTCGGATCAGAATTTCACGGAGGCTGAAGAATGTCTGAACAAAGCTTTCTCGTTTGCCGGAGAAAAAAGAGAAGTCCATTGGATGCTGTCAGCTGATAAATGTCTGTTTCTCAGAAGAATGGGACTTATGAATGAGTCGAAAGAATTGTCAAAAAAGCTGATTTCTGAAATACCTGAAAACGCCGCGCCGTTATCCTTATACAAAGCTTTCTCAAACATAGGACAGGTAATGTATCTTAAGGGTCAACACAAAAACGCACGCGAACATATAACGAAAGCCTTGAACATAGCCAAAGAAAGCCGCTTTCTCGATTGTATTACCGAGTGTTATTCCAATCTCGGTCTCATTGAAATATCTCTCGGAATGCTTGATTCCGCACTTTCAAATCTTAATGTCGCGCTGGAACAGGCGCAATCACTCGATCTGGATCAGTCTATGGGTATCGATCTTTTTTACGTTGGCAACTGTTATGAAATTTTAGGCGAATTTGATGTGGCTAAAAAATATTACGAATTCGCTCTGCAGAAGGCGGAAAAAATAGACAATTCAAGACTGCGCGCCTCGATACAAACTCATAAAGCAATTCTGCTCGCTGAAAAAGGGGAGATCGAAAGCGCTGATGCGATTATAAAGAGAATAAATCAGGGGGCTTTGGATAAAGGAATGCGCTGCGGTTATTTAACAGTAAACGGATTAATATGTTTGAAAAAAGGCGATTACGATTTATCTGAAAAATATCTGGAAGAAGCCCTCAAAACAACAAAAAAACTCGCTCTGAAATCGAGGTATATAAAAGCGCTCGCGATAAAAAATCTGTTTTTGCTGAAAAAAAATAAAAAATCACAAGCCTTGGAAAGTTATAAAAAAACGAGAGAATTAGCCCTGAGACATAAAGAAAAAATTGCTTTCAAATATCTGTCCATTGATTTTGGATTGGAACTCGGGGGTAAAAAGGGAGAAAAGATATTTTTAGAAGGAATGGGCGTGCTTTATAATATGGGAGCCAGTAAAGCCGTAGAAAACCTTATACCTTTGATGAAAAAAGCCGGATTTAAAAACGCGCTGAAAAAAGCGGCTGAAAATAAGCCTGAATTCACTGACCAGAAAACAGAAATATTCACTTTTGGCGGATTGTACGTGAAAAGACCGGGCGAGTTGAATTTTGTCACCGCAAAAGAGTGGAAACTGGCAAAATCAAAAGAACTTCTCGCTATACTGATGTTGTCGTCGTCTTCAGGTGGAAACTTTACGAGGGAAATGATGACATCAGAATTGTGGCCCGACGCTGATTCAAGAAAGGGAAGTAATAATTTTCGTGTTGCACTCAATCAACTCATCAATGTCGTGGGTGAAAAGATTGTTTTGAGAGAGGGAGACGCTGTAAAACTAGACAAAGAGAAATTGAATGTGGATTTTCTCAGGTTTGAAAAAGCGGTCATAGACTGGAAATCTCAAAAGAGGAAAGGTTTTGTTCACGCCGCAGAAAGGTCGGCGCTCCTGGCCGCTGATATTTACGAAGGAGTTTTCCTGCCCGAGTTTTATTTTGAAAAAGCCGTCGAAAAACAGCGCGAACTTCAGACCCAAATGAGGGGAATTTTATTGTGGCTATCTGAATTAAATCTTCAGAGAGTTGAGCTGAAAAAGGCTCTCGAATTTGCTCAGAGAATGACAACCATGGACTCATCTGACGAGCAAGCCGGCAGGACTATAATGAGGTGTTTGTATGAACAGGGTGACAGAGTAGGCGCCATAAAACATTTTGAATTCATAAAAAAATATTTGAACGAAGAGTACGGAGTGGAACCGAGCCCTGAAACTCTCGAGCTTTATTCAAGCATCTGTTCCAACTGTAAACTGGTTTAATTTTTCCATTTAATGTTTTTTTAACGCTTGAAATTATAATTCTCCTGTATGTATTGGTTGGCAAGATTGACGCGGAGAAAAATACAACAAAGGAGAAAGCTATGTTGACCCTGATGTTTTTTCTCGTCTACGGATCTGTGACTTGTTCTCAGCCCGTCTGGACTTTACTTGAAGGCTTGAGCATTCAGGAAAAAGAAAACTCGATGATAGAAATTTTACTTGTAGAAGGAGCAACACCTGAGGATATTCTCTTGAAGGAAGAGATAGAAAATCTCTGGAATGAAGGCAAATACGACGCTTCAATTTGTCTGTTTCCTGTCCTCGGAGAGATGACGGGCGATGGAATCATGGAGATAGTTGTCCAGTGGAAAGAGCCTATTGTCACTCCTCAACCTGACTGGGGAACGGATGCCCTTGTCAGC
>JAFGSQ010000046.1 GCA_016934535.1 candidate division WOR-3 bacterium | reverse complement strand
GGTTCCTTTTTTTAGCTTTTTTTGATTATATTTTCTTTTTAGGAACCAGTCTTTTTCTTTTTATTTTTTATAGGACACTAGTGATTTCAGGTTACAAATTAATAAATAATGGCATCTGTAGTCCATTTTATATAATAAATTATTATGGCAAACCGGAAGAAAGTCATGAAAAAAATGAAATGTTCACGTATGAACGGTTTTAGGATTCAGGCGGTGTCAGATCCAGCATTCCCGACGGGATGGAATTTGCAGATAAATGATCTCATTCAAAAGCTGTAATAAATTTCCGCGCTAACCGCGATGCAAGTAACCTGATTCAACGGACTTTTAAAAGACAATCAGGAAAATATTATTTATTTTTAAGGTCTAATAGATTAACCTCAACCTCGCCAAGAATAGTCTCTTCAACCGACATGACGTTTAAAGTCAATGCGGTAGGGCCGTAGTTATTTATCGTACAGTGCCTGTAGCGCTCAACTACAACAGCGTCTTCGCAGTTGATAACAATAACCTCGTTGCCGTATGCCGTTCCTCCGCTTATCAATTCAACTACAAGCAAGACAGAATCCTCTTCGCCCTGAAACCACATTACAGGTAAAACCATTCTCTGATCTATCACGGCAATGTTCTCGCCTAAATTTTTCAAGTTTAGAATAATGATGTTTTCACCTTCCCCCTCGTATCCTGTCCCGTTTGAATACGTCAAAGCGGCGTACGCGGAGTCGGAAGACAGATATGCTCTCCCTTTCTGCCATGACATATCTCCGGGTTCAAACAGTTCGACAAAATGACCTGAGCCGAAAACAATCCGTCCTTCTGAAACTGATAAATTTTCCCACGTTTCAACCTCACCTCCGACAAGCCTTCTCGAAAAACACGGAACACCCCTTGCTCTAAGCCGGTATACAGTCTCTTTCGATTTTTCTGTTCCGTCAAAAGCACCCGCGCACACTCTGTAAACTCTTTTATTTTGGAAAACACCCTGCGCGATGAAAAAGCGCGGATAGGCACCCGTTTGAGGAAATCCTTCCCGTTCCAGAATTGAATTCAACCGCTCCGTATTTTCGTAAATATCGTCCAAGCCGGTTATGGAAAGTATCTGGATAGTCCATGGATTGTCGGCATCCGGCATAGATGGAACGAGCGCGACCGACGTGCTGAGCAGAATAATCGCAGTTATAATCATTTCCAACACTCAGATAATTATATTCTTCGTCAGTGTGTTGAAAATCTCACCGCTGTCGCTTGATTTCTCTATTTTGTCCCTGTTTATTTCTTCCTTTAGAACGGAACTCAATTTTGAAATAAGAGTGAGATACTCGGTTCTTTTTTTGGAAGGGTAAACTATTAAAATCACAATTTTGACCGGTAAATCGTCTATGGAACCCCATTCCACTCCGTCTTTGAGTATCCCGACGCAGACTGAAAGTTTTTCCACGTTGACTGATCCAATGTGCGGAAAGGCTATTCCGAGACCTATTCCGGTCGACATCAACTCTTCGCGTTTAAGCAGTTCGTTTTTGACTTCGTCGTAGTTTTTCAAGTTCTCCTGAGGCGTCTTCGACAAAAGCTCGACAATTATCTCCTTTTTATCTTTACCATCAAGAAAGTATATGTTCTGACTCTGAACGAAATATGACGCGAATTCCTTATCGTTTTTCATCTAATTTCTCCTTATTTTTTTTTCCCAAACAAACCGATTTTTTGCCTCTCTCTTACAAAACCTCTGTGCAGAGAGACCATGTCCTCGACCGTTACAAAACTTTCAGGCTCAGTTGAATTTACCAAACCGAGAACATTCTGAACAAATTTTCTTTCGACAACTGCGTAAATGATTCTGACGTCTCCTTTCGCCCCTTTTCCGCTGACCGTTGTCACCCCGTAACCTTCATCCCTGAGAAGCATAGGCAGTACATCAAGTTTATTTGTTGTGACTATCGTAATCATCTGCAGTCCGAAAGCTATTCTCTTTTCTATCTTAATTCCCAGTATGTTTCCAATAGCAAAACCCACCCCGTATCCGATGTAGCATGAAACATTAGTTAGATTGGCCAGGACCTGTGAAATAGCAAGTATCCATATTATGACCTCGAAAAAGCCCAGCACTGCTGCAATAGTCGCCTTTCCCCTGGCGACGAATATAATCCTGACTGTGCCGATAGAGACGTCTATTATTCTGGCAAACATTATCAGGATCGGGATTAAAACCCATGTTATTATGTGTTCGTTCATTTAAAGCCTTTTATCAAAAACGTATCCGAGAAATTTATAAATCAGTTTGGCGGCAGTGAATTCCGAATGCCTGTTTGAATCGGGTTTAAGCTCAACCACGTCGAATCCTATGACGTTTCTTCTCAAAGCAGTCTCTTTCAGAAGATCCAGCACATCATACCATCCGAGCCCTCCGGGTTCGGGTGTTCCCGTTGACGGTAAAATAGAAGGATCGAAAACGTCCAGATCTATTGTTACGTAAACGTCATTTCCAAGTTTTGAAACTGCCTTTCGTATCCAATCACAGTCCTTCCTTATATTTTCGGCCGTAAATACTCGTTCGTCCGATAATATTCTTTTTTCCGTGACGTCGAGGCTTCTTATGCCTACAGAGACGACGTTCAATCCCGCTTCTTCAGCTCTTGCTACCACGCACGCGTGATTGTATTTATCGTTTTCGTATTCGTCGCGCCTGTCCGAATGCGCATCGAGATGCAGTAAGCTTACACGGTCAAATTGCCGTGCGAAAGCCAGAAAAGCTCCGATCGAAACGGAGTGTTCACCGCCTACGGTAACGGGAAACCGATTCTCCGCAATATGTTCCTGAATTTTTTTCTTCACTTGTTCGACCATGCGTTTAGTGCTGTCGGTAATCACGGGAGTTTCGGTGAAGATTCCTTTTTTGTAGACCTCTTTGCCGGTTTCTGCGTCGAAGAGTTCCATGTTTGAGGAAGCTTCGATAATAGCCGCAGGTCCTTTATCGGCTCCCTTTAACCAGGAACTCGTCAAGTCAAAAGGTACCGGAATGACTACAATGCCGGAGTTTTGCCTTTTTGAATATTCCGGTTCCAATCCACCGAAATTTTTATATAAAATACTTCACCTCTAATCGAGGAGAAAAACGGCGGCGGCGAGGACCGTCGTCCATAAACCGTCTTTATTGCCTCTTGCAGACTGAGCTATGGGGCGTGTCACAAAAACATTGCCGCTGGCCTTGTACACCTGCTTTCTTTCGTCCCAGGCGAGATTTGGGTCGAACTGAATTCCCAGAGTTGTCGCGAGCATCGAAGCGGCAAGGTCCTCAGCGTATTCGCCGGCGGCTTTCTCGGTCTGACCGAAAGCATGGTGTTCCGACAGATATCCGTACTGTTCATAACCTTTGGTCATGGCCATTCCGACTGCCGCAGATAACAGTCTGTTCGGTTCGTTTGTCTGGTTTTTTGCCATCACGCAATAAGTCAGTTGGCCGGCCTTAAGTTTTTCGAGGCCTTTGTTACGCGATATGATCCTGCATTTCGGAGGCAGGATGCTCGACACATAGACAAGATTGCATTTTTCAATTCCCGCGTCTCTGAGAGCAAGCTCAAAAGACGCGAGCATGTCTTTGTGAACTCCGACACCGTTCGTCAGAAATACACCCTTGGGAACCATCGCTTCTTTATTCATTTTCATCCAAAACCTTGTTAAAATTTTTCGGTTTCCTTGCCTGCCAGTTTTTACGGTGATACACATAGCTCGCAATGAGAGGCAAAGCTATTGTGGCTTCCGAAAACACCATCTGTTCAGCTCCCTGGTCTACTTTACCCCATGAATGAGCTTCTTTTAAAGTTGAACCTGAGAGCCCGCCGTCTCTTTCGTCGGCAACTGTTATCTGAACCGCGTATTTGTGCATGTTGACCTGTTCGCCCAATATCTCAGCGGATACGGTTATGTCCTGAGCGAAATTTTTCGGCACGCCTCCGCCAACCATAAAGAGTCCCGTCTCCCCGGACCATATTTTAATCTTAGTCAATTCAAGAAAATCCCTGACTGAATCTATCGTGACTTTTGGCGAGCCGCCTCTTTTACTCTGATGTTGGACGAGTCCGAAACCGGCCGAGCAGTCGGAAAAAGCCGGAACGAAGACGGGTATTCCTTTTTCGAAGGCTTTTCCGACAACGGATTCTTTTCCCAGATTCTTTTCCTTTAAATACCTGCCCATGAGCATTATGAACTCTCTCGAAGAATATGGCTTCGGCTCGGCTTCGTCAGCTATCAGCCGGACCGTGTCGTCGCATATTCTAAGTTCGTCCTCGTCTATAAAAGTGTCATATATTCTGTCTATCGCGTTATTCATGAGATCGTCGTCATCTGCGCTCGGGATGCCTTTGTAATGCTTGAAACCCAGCGCTTCGAAAAAATCCTGATCTACGATTATGGCTCCGGTTGAAACTATAGCGTCAACCATGTTGCAATCCATGAGATCCAGTACGATTTTTTTCAAACCGGCGCTGAAAATCGAACCGGCCAGGCACAATATTATAGCGCAGTCAGTATCCTTCACCATGGTGTCGAAAATCACAGAAGCTCTCGAAAGGTTGCGAGCCTGAAACGCCATGTTTCCAAACTGATCAATTAAATCCTTTGAGTCAAAAGACTTTATGTCTATGTGGCATATCATCTCTTTTAAATATTCCTTTTTTTCCATTTCACTTCCTTTCGAATTTTGATTTTTCATACTTCAAAATGAATATAAATTCAAGTTTTTTCTGCTTTATATCCTTTGACATGAAGATGGACATAAAATATCATTCTAACTGTTTATGACCGGATCAAAAAAAAAATACGTAAAAAAAGTTTTAATCTGCACAAAAGATGCGGTTTTTTTCAAAAAACTTTCCAAAATTCTCGCAGAGCAGTCGATCCATTCGGTTCTTTCCGTAAGCATTCCGAGATTTCTTAAAAAAAACGATCCCAAGATATATTCCGCATCCCTTGTCGACATCGAGTCCGGTGTTCTAAATGGGCTGGAAAATATAAGCAGCGCTTCACTTGTATCCGGCAAAGCTCCTGTTGTGTTTTTGATAGGCAAAAAAAACAGAACTAATGTAAAAAACTACATCTCCGAGGGCTGTTTTCTCTGCCTTGAGAAAGACCCGTTTTATCTGGAAAACATAGCGCGTTCTGTGTCAGTCGCGACAGAGTCTTCGTGCGCCAGACCCGGCGGCTCTGCCGGAAGGAAAGACTTTTTCGGAATGATCATAGACAGGATACCTCTTCCCGTTATTGTTTCATTCGCTCCCGGCTTCAAAAAATCACGGGTCAACAGATACGCCGAAGCCTTTTCTTCGGAGAAGATTTCCGATATAAAAAAAGTGAAAACCAGTGATCTTATAAATTTATGGCCGATGTACTTTCCGGACGGCTCATTATCCTGCGTAAGCAATCACCCTCATTACCGGGCGATTAAGGAAGGAGTTTCCGTAGAAAATCAGCTTATGGTAATCAAAAACAACGACAGGGAATCCTGGGTTTCGGTGAACTCTTCGGGTTTATTCGACAACGAAAGCAAATTACTCGCAGTGATGACGGTCTTTCCCGACATAACTCTGCTGAAAAAAACAGAGTTATCTCTTATGCGAGAAAAAGCATTTCATTCCAATCTGATTGAAAACGCTCCCGAAGCCATAATCATGACAAGCAACGATGGGCAGGTATTGAATATCAACGAAGAATTCACGAGGCTTTTCGGATACGAAAGAGGAGAGATCCTCGGAAAATGCGTGGATGATTTTATAGCGCCTCCAGACCTCAGATCCGAAGCCTTTTCAATAACAAAAAAAATAGAGAGTGGAGCCGGTGTCTCCATTGAGACCGTCAGAAGAAAAAAAGACGGCTCTCTTTTCAATGTCTCTATCGTAGGCGCACCAATAGTCTTTGAAGGAAGGCAGGAAGCGGTTTACGGCATCTACAGGGATATTTCAGACAGAGTCAGGGCTACGTCAAATCTCAAATCGAGAATAAAAGAGTTAAACTGTCTTTTCAGAACAGCCGAGATCCTTCTCGAAGAGGAGTTCGAGGAATCCGACGATGTGTTTTCGCGGATCGCACAAGAAATCCCTGTCGCCCTTTCATTTCCTGAACACGCATTCTCGCAGATCAAACTTTCCGGAAAAAGCTACTCTTCAAAACCTTTTAACGATTTCGTTCATTCGTATTCTGCCGAGATAAAAATAAAAGAAACCACGGCCGGAACAGTGAGTGTTTTCTATGATGAAAGTATTGGTCTTGACAACCAAGACCCTTTTCTCGAAGAGGAAAAAGCCATGCTCAAGGACATAGCATCAAGAATATCTTCTTTTCTCGTTCAGAAACAAACTCTTGAAGAACTTCACGTAAGCGAGGAAAAAATGAGCCTCGCCGTCGACGCCGCAGAAATTGGACTCTGGGACTGGTCATTTCAAACCGGAAGACTCGAAGTGACTGAAAGATGGGCTCAAATGCTGGGGTACGAAAAAAATTCAGTTAAAACCGACATAAAGTTTCTTCTCGGCATAATTCACCCTGAAGACAAAGAAAGAGTCATCGACCTGCTGGAAAAACAAAGATCAAACCCTGAAAAATATTTTCGTTCTGATTTCAGGCTGAAATGTGCGTCTGGAAACTGGAAGTGGGTTTTAAACTGCGGAAAAATTCCAAGAGACAACCCGAATCATATGGTTGGGATTTCAATCGATATCAACGAACAAAAACGCCTGGAAGAACAGCTGTTGCAAGCACAGAAGATTGAAGCAGTAGGTAAGTTAGCAGGCGGAGTGGCTCATGATTTCAACAACATTCTTCAGGCGATACTCGGTTACGCCGAATTCGCTTCAGAAATGCAGGCGAAGTCACGCGACTGCTCCAAAGAACTTATAGAAATTCAAAACGCTTCTGCCAAAGCCATCGAACTCACATCCCGTCTTCTCGCTTTCGGCAGAAGACAGGTCCTAAAACCTGTTTCACTCGATTTGAACGAAAAGATAAGAGACCTCTTGATCATGATAAGAAGAATCATAGGAGAGAACAACAGGCTCGAATTCATTCCCGGTCATAAACTCGGATCAATTTGGGCGGACCCTGTCCAGATAGACCAGGTCCTTCTGAATCTCTGCATAAATTCGAGAGACGCGATGCCTTCCGGTGGAGAAATTCTGATTGAAACAGAAAATGTGTATTTTGACGACGATTACTGCAGAACTCACCCGTGGGCTTGTCAGGGCAAATATGTTCTTCTGAGCGTTTCCGATTCGGGAATCGGAATGAACGAGGAAACATCAAGACACGCTTTCGATCCTTTTTTCACGACAAAGGAGCCCGGAAAAGGAACAGGCCTGGGCCTTTCAACTGTTTACGGAATTATAAAACAGCACAACGCGATGATAAATCTTTACAGTGAATTAGGAAAAGGGACAAATTTTAAAATGTATTTTCCCATAGTGGAACAAAAAGCTTCGGAAGTGGAGCGAATTCTCGACGGCCCGATAGGAGGAGGAAACGAAAGAATACTCATAGCCGAAGACGACGAAACTCTCAGAATAATGCTGAAAAGAATGCTCGAATCTGCAGGATACACGGTTTACGCGGTCGAAGACGGCGCCCAGGCGATTTCTAACATAAAGGAAAACTGGCCGAGAATCGACCTTGCTCTTCTCGATGTAGTGATGCCCAATATGGGCGGAAAAGAAGTTTACAACTTTATCAGGGACAACCATCCGCATATAAAAACAATTTTCTCGAGCGGTTACACACCTAATGCCATTCACACCGATTTTGTTCTCCACGAAGGACTCTCTCTCGTTCAAAAACCATATAAAAGAGAACAGCTTCTCAAAGCCATAAGACTCGTTTTCGAAAAAAAATCCGATCAGAACTGAGATTTGAAAAACTCAGTGTCAATAAAGTGGCAGAAATACTGAATCTCTATGTCTCTTTCTTCAGGATCTTTCGCGTAAAAATGGTATATATTGTAATCTTTATTGAAAACTAGTCCACTGATGGCACTGTTTTTGAGTTTTTCATAAATTTCGTCTATTTCTTTTTTTTCGGTATAAAAAAATGTTATCAAAGATTCTCTGAAAGGTCTTGTACCCTTACAGAACCCGATAAGCATGTTGTCGTGTCTCAAAATTATACAGTCTTTCTGCTCAAGCCAGACTTTCATTCCCATGATTTCAATGTAGAAATTTCTCGTTTTATCCATATTCTCGGTGTTAAAAAAAATTATACCCGCCACTGATCCTTCTTTTATTTGTTAAATTTTTTAATTGAAATTCTCTTGGCTATTCCGAGTATCATCCCCAATACTATTGCAAGTAAAGCCGCCGTTATCAGCCTGTATTCCGGGGGCAGGAGAAAATTTACAGTGTGAACCGGCAGCCAAAACCAGATTATTGCTGCGCCGACAATTCTGAACATGTTGTCCCAATCTATGTTTTTGTAGACTTCTATCAATTTCCATTTCCTGAATAGTTCACCGCTGTCTATTAAAGTATCTGTTATACGGTGAAAAATCATAAATGGAAAAGCAAATATCGCCTGCATGAAAAACGATTTCCAAAACGCCTGAGCCAAAACAGAGTTTTTTCCTGCGAGAAGTCCGATTCCGATCAAGCCGTCTACGCCGTATGAAAACAGAGGAAAAACAGCCGCGAATACAAAACCCAAAAACGCCCAAACCAGAATTCTCTGCCAGATTCTTATGTTCCTAATTCTCCATTTTCCGGCGACTATTTTCCAGCCAACCAATTCGCCCATAGTCCCCAGAATTGCGAATTTCAGCATTCCCATTGGATATGGATAGGTTTGTGTAAGATTGACGAATTCAGTTCTCGTCGCAGGCACTGCCAAAACAGCCAAAACGGCCAAAAGAAGCAGACACCAGAAGACAGACCCTGCAAAATCCATTTTATTCCTCCCGTTTTCATAATTATGAGAATAATTCAGTATGTTTAACACCTGACAATTTTTTGTCAAGTATATTTCGTTATCTTAAAAAATCGGTAAAATGATATAATCCTGCGGTTATAATCCGCCCGAAAACAATCAATCCGGAGGTCGGCATGGTGCATAATTATTCATTCTCAGAAGGAAAAATTGTTAAATACATTCAAAATCCACAAAGCGCCCTGCTTCCTCAGATTTGTCTTTACACTTGTCCAACGGAAGCCGAGAAACACGAGCTAATAGAAAAATATAAACTCGACGAACACACTCTTTTCTCCATAATGGACCCGGACGAACTTGCGCGTCTTGAAATTGAAGAAGATCACTGCGCAATAATCTATAAAAGACCTAAAAATTATTCAAGTGATGACAATTATTTTTTCAAAGTCACTTCAGCGGGTATTTTCATTTTTAAAGATTTTCTGATTATAGTTTCGGCTGATGATATGGCTTTTCTCGAATCCAAACAATTCAAGAACATTCACTCAGTTCAGGACGCTGTACTTAAAATATTCGAAATCTGCATAACTCATTTTCTTGAGCATCTCAGAATAATAAACATGATTACCAATGAGCTCGAAAACAAGGTTAACAGATCAATGGAAAACAAATACCTCATAAATCTTTTCACCCTTGAAAAAGGCCTCGTTTATTATCTCAACGCGATCAATTCCAATTCGACGGTTCTCGACAAATTGCGTATATATTCGAAAAAAATGTCTTTTTCCGAAGAAAATCTCGAATATCTCGACGACCTCATTATTGAAAACAATCAGTGCCTGAAACAGACTGAAATTTACTCAAACATCCTCACCGGGCTTCTTGGAGCCAACGCTTCAATCGTCTCAAACAACTTGAATGTTCTCATGAAAAATCTCAATGCAGTCGTTCTCGCGATTATGATTCCCAGTTTTTTCGCCGGAGTCGGCGGAATGTCAGAGCTTACAGAGCTTATCGGCAGAGATAAATGGTATATTTCCTATCCTGTTTTTCTTATAATTATGGCTGTCCTGGCCGTGTTGACATACTTTCTTGTAAAAAGAACAGAAAGGCACTGAACGGATTTATTTTCTAAAGTTTGCCTTTCAATGGATGATCCGTGACCCAACCGGCCTGGCTTTCGTATGGAACGAACATAATTTTGATATCAGCGACACTCTCACTTTCAGTCCACATAAGTTTGCTCGTCGCCAGACTTTCGTCATCGACGTAAAACCAAAGAAAATCACCTTCTGCGACGCTTTCCGTATCGCTCAAATATACCAAGATGTCGGCTTGTGATTCGTAATCGACTTTTAACGCCCTGTGGTCGGCCTGGCTTTCATATTTAACCTGATAAATTTTTGCCAACATTCCTCCTTTTCAATAAATAGAAATCTTAATCTTTTGAAAAAGAAAAAACTTCCGGTTCGATAAGTGTCTTGTACTGCTCTATGTCCATTATAACGGAATCCGTTCGGGAAGCGGCGTTAAAAGCAATTTTTTTGTTCTTAAACACCGATTCGTCAACGAAAAGATCGAGATCTATAAGAGGTCTGCCGAAAGGCGGAACGCAGTTCGGCTCCAATCCAGTAATTTCTAAAAGCTCTTCTCTGGTCGCGAATCTTATTCTTTTGGCTTTAAAACGGTGTCTCAGGGAAGAAGAATCAATTTTTTTCGCTGCGCTCAAAATAAAAACGTAAAATTCATTTTCAATTTTCATGACAATAGCTTTCCCGCCTATTGAGATGTCCTCTCCTCTCGCCGTCGCTGACTCTTCAGAATTAGCAGTCGATGCGTGAGAAACCTTTTTATACACCGCTTTTTTTTCATCCAAAAACTCAAAAAGTTCTTTCATTGTCACCATACCGCATATTATATCGCAAAATGTCAATCTTCAAAACTTTTAAGAATTTGCAGTTAAAATAATTCATGATTTTTCAGCCATTTTTAATACGCTCCTGCAGATTTTCATGACGTCAAGATATCTCATGCACTTGTTTTCCGAACACTCCCTGTTAAAACTGCACGGAGAACATTCAAGCTCCGCAGTGATTACTTCGTTTCTTTCTCCGTGAGGACCCCAGACCCTGGGATCAGTGGGGCCGAATAACGCCGTTGTTGGCACATTCAGAGCCTGCGCCATGTGAAGAGGTCCAGTGTCAATGCTCAAAAGGACGTCGGAAAAAGAAATAAGCGCCGCGAGTTCGCCGAGTGTCAGAGTTCCCGGAAATATCATGACCTTCCCTTTTACAGATGAAGTTAAATTCTCAAGATAGCATATTTCGGCTTCACTTCCGACGGCGAAGATATCAAATTCGGAAGAAAGCTTTTCAATCACTTCAGCGCTCAGCTCAATCGGAAGATTTTTGAAATTTTTCGAACTGGCCGGACAAAACACGAGCCTTTTTCTATTTTCTTTTTCCCCTAGTAATTTTCTTATTGTTTTTAAATCGCTTTCTTTCGCCCTGAGGTAGGGATAGGTGTTTTTAGTGATAATGCCCAGAGGTTTGAGGATTTCGAGCTGGTTGAGGCCTTCTTTTTTAATTTCTTTTCTGTCTCCTGATGCTCTGTGAGTGAAAAACAGGCCGTTGACTTTTCGGCAGTATCCGAGTCTGAGCTTTGCGTGAATAAAAAACGCCAGAATGGCCCCTCTCGCGGCAAAATTCACGGACACGCTCATATCATAATTTATTTTTCTCAATGATTTTACAAGTTTACAATATCTTAAAATTCCTTTGTCCCTGTTTTTTTTGTCGTAGACATGAACTCCATTTACAAATGGCGACAATTCAATAACCGTCGCGCACAGCGGCTGGACTAAATAATCCACTGTGGATCCAGGAAATTTCTTTTTCAGTTCTTTTGCCACGACGCTTGACAGGACCACATCGCCTATTGCGGCGAGATTTATTACGAGTATTCTCAACTCTGTCTGTCCTTTGCCCGTTTGTAAAGTTGTCCCATCGAATTCAATTTGAGATTTTTGAAAAACTGCATTTCGTTTATCTCGCTGTATCTCATGCCGCATTCGTCTTTGAGCAACAGCAGCAATTCAGATCTTATCCTTTTCATTTTCCTGCTTTTAAAATCAACATGGCTCAGGTTGACGCCGTATTTCCTTTCAGTTTCACTTATTATTTCATCCTTTCCTCGAAAAACAGCGCTTTCATCTTTTTTAAAGAATCCATCCCGAAAATTAAAATTTCCGTCTCCTATAATTTTACCTTGATGTAAAAAAAACCGTTGTAGCTTTTCGTCGATATTCTTCCTGACGAAAATCCTGAAATCTTCTGCAGTCTCAAATAAATTTTCTATAAAACCTGTGTCCAAGAATCCCTGTTTCTTGTTGAAATAGAAATTTACGCTCGACCACCTGTATGAAAATGCGTCCACAGTTTTTTTTTCTTTGACCGGGATGTTCAGAAAAAAAGCCAATGTCTTTTTTAAATATTTTCTGTCCTGAATGAGAAATGATTCGAATCTGTCCTGAAAAAGATAACCTCTGGACTTTGTCTTTTTTCTGAAGTACGATGCATAAAGGCTGTTAAGCTGTCTCATGAAATCCGACAATTTTCCTGATGTGTTCCTCAGAAGTAAGTGAAAACTGACGTCGCTGACGTAAAAAGCGAAAACGTCAATTTTCAGCGTCGAAGCTCTTTGTTCCAGAATGTTAAGAAATTTCAAAACACAAAAATCGTCGGGAAATATTCTTTTGTTTTCTATACTCTTAGAAATGACGTAGTGAAGAGCTCCCTGATACGTTAATCTCGGTTTGCGCATCACATATTTTATTCATGGGTAAATTGTAAAGTCAACCCCCGTCCCTTCCCTGATATTACTTAAACTATTTATGGAAATAAAACAGATTAAAGTTCAATCACTGCAGATAGTCCCAAAGTATAGTGGGGACAGGAACGGAAAAATCCTCAAAAAAAGTTCTGAGCTGTAATGCTTTTTTGTAATATTCGGCGGCTGATGAGTCCGGATTCTCTTCTGATATAGGTTCGCCGTCTGCTTCACTGTAATAGCTCTGAAATAAACCGTTTTCATAATAAAACACTTTTTCTGCAAGTTGTTCGCTTTCATCCGCAGAGATATTTTGAATGAGAGTCGACAGCATTTTAACCGGCAAGCCGTCTTCTCCGTAATAAGCGGCATCCACCGCTGTATAAGACAGATAATGATATGTGTTTTCTATCATGCAGTATTTGATGTCGTATTCGCCTTCATCTCCCACAAGGTCGTAATAGGCCATAAGACTGTTATATGTGTTTCCTATTCCCGGTATGACCGGATGTTTTATGTAGGCTTCCCTTGTGTACAGTTCTCCGGAAAGGATTTTGGCGTCAATTTTTAGGGAGTATGTATCGGCTTCGCTCTTGTAGAAATCTCGTAAATATAAATTCTGCTGAATTACCAGACAACAAACAACCATCACAATCATAATCATAAATATATCATTTCGTGCATTTTGGGGCAACTCGAAAACATCTAGTTGACCTCGTAATATTCAAACGCATCAATAATGTCGAGATACACTCCGTCGAAACCGGCATCTATTATCTTTTTTGTGTAAGAGCTGTCGTTGCCGAAAATTACGGACTGCCATCCGGGATCCCAATATTCAACCCTGAAATTACCGGGCCAGTCTGGGTTTTCCTCTCCCAGCCATGAAGGGGGATCGGTTATCCATTCGTTTTTCCAGTAATACCTGTAATTCTCGGCTTCGCCTATGCTCATGTAGGCAAGAACGAGTCTGCTTCCGCCAGAAGCTTTATTGCCGAGTGTCTGGACATCGTCGTAAGTCAGAAGTGTTCCTTGAAAAAAAGCGTCTATTATGAGAAGGTCGAAATCCGTCGAGGAGAGCGCGTTCAAGTATTGGGTTTTGCTCTGGTACTGTTCCGGATTAATCAAATAAAGAAAATTCTTGGCTTCATTTATATTTAAGATGTCAAAAAGGTTTGAGTGATAAGGCGCCGCGGGATATGACGGAATGTTGTTTAATTCCCTTTTGTCTGCCGCAAATGAAATGTAATCCCTTTGAAAATTCATCTGATATGAAGAATCGACAAAAATTCTCGTCGAACAATAGTCAGTGACGAGAACCTCTATGCCGTTTATTTCCGCGCGGTCGAGAAATCCCGTCATGTAATCCCTTTCCACGGCAGGTGTCGGTATGTCGTCCTGATCGTATCCGTAAAAAAGGTCTTCCCTTCCTAAACCGTCTATCGCGGCGATATATTCCGTCTTCAGAGGACCGCCGGCTTCTCCGTCAGAGGTTATCAGTTCGTTACCGTTCTGCGGAACGACAATGAAGCCCGGCCTAAGGCTGTCAGCGTATGAATTAACTTTTTGAACAAAAATTCGCATGTCTTCGCGGTAATCCCTGCTAGTGCCGGGTCCTGGTTCATTCGGATTTTTATCACTGCATCCTGAAATTGCCGCCAGAAATATTACACTCAAAAGACAATAATAATATTTTTTAATCATGACCGGCCTCCGTTGAAAGTAACTTAACGATATTATAAACCGGATTGTCTAAAAAGAAAGAAGCGGAAGATTTGGATCGTACTCAAAAAATTTGTTCCGTACTTTTTCATTGCATGGGCCGGCGTAGCAGTATATGCATCCGGCCGGGCAGGAGCCGTAAACACCGATGTCCACGCTCGTGTCGCAGAGGCATTTTTCCCTCCGAGCCCGGTCTTTGGTACCGGTAACTTTTCTTCCCGATATTTTCTCCAGGAGACCGGCGTCTACACATTTTCCTCTTTTTATACCTAGCGAGGACAGATCTGAGCTCTCTGCACAAGTCGTAAGTTCCATAGCGGATTTTTCAGAAATTTCCGCAAGCTTGGCGCTCAATTCGTAAATCGTCCGTTCGTCAAAATCTATAAGACCTATAGATCTCAGATTGTTTTCACATTTCTTGTACTCATCGACAAAGCTTATGACACACTTTTTCGTCCGGCCACTGAGAGAATTCGAGGTTTTTTCAAAAGATAAAACGTGCCATTCCACAGAATATTTTTTAGTCAGAAGTATAGGGTCGTACCTCCAGACGATTCTGTCCGGACCGATCAGATCCGACAGTTTTTTGAAAGCGCCCACCCTCTCTTCTTTTTTCGCGACGTTAGGTTCCACATCATTTTCGTATGAGTTCAAAGTAAACTGAAAATAATAGGCGTATTTTTCTATTTCTGAAAGACTACTGATCATCGGTGAAGGATTTTTTGTCCAGAAGACAAAGCCGTCGACATTGTCCGGAACGAGAGAAATTTCCTTAACAAGATTCAAATTCCTGGGATTCCTGACCTGTACTTTGCCTTCGCTTATCCTTTTGAAAAACCATTCGGTATAAAACGCAGGAATGTCCGTGCGTCTGCTCGCGCTTACAATCAATTCATTCTACTTTTATGAAGTAATAAGCGACAAACTCGAATTCAGGACCAGGATTATCAAAATATTCGATGTGGTCCGCCTTGAATTCATCGGCGCTAATGTTAGTCTCACCCGACCATAAACTCTCAGGGATTTTATCCCATCTGCAAAGCTCCATGCCGGTAATCCGAATAGTAACCCTCCGGATTAACGAGCTGTCATATACATCGTAGTATTCGCCGACGACGAGCGGATCATCGTAGTTTCCGTCCGAGACGTCCACTTCCCCCATTTTCACAACGCTTGCTGTTTTTTTACCTTCAATTATCTGTTTTACCAAATCGTCCGAGACAAACTGTATGCGTCTTTTCTTCATATTATTCCCTTCTTTTCGTATTCTTCTTGCGCCTTTTTCTCGTCTTTCAATCGCGTGACAAACGAAAACAATATTATTACGGCAAACAGAAAAGCAATTATTATTCCCAATACCCAACTTGACAAGTTCATAAAAACCCTTTCTTACCTTTTCATGTTTTTAAAGATATTTATTTGAGCCAATCATAATCTTTACCGAGAACTTCACGTTTTAACAATTATAAACCTTTGCTTTTCCGGCTGCATCTTCTCCCTTTCCTCATCTTTCAGCAAAACGCATGTCAGGTTTTTCAAGCCCCACTTGAAAACCTTGTGCAGCAGCCTCATGCGACAACAGTCCAATGAATATATTCATTTCCTTAGGAAATGAGAATTTGGAAAATTCTGAATCAGTCCTGAGATTTCCAATCTGACCAATGAGTCCGAACAAATGTCTTACTTCATCCTCAGCCGATTTGCCGATTTTTCCTTTAAGAGCGGTGTTGAAAAGTCTTTTTCTCGGATCAAAAGAAACATCATCCAGCAGGGCTATAACTTTCAGGGCCAATGACATTACCTCAAAAACAATTTTTCCGACACTCATTATGTCTCTCAACTCAAGGGAATACTTTATCGCTCTGTTTCTCCTTATTAGCATATCGAGCTTTCCTTCAAGCCTCTGTTTTCTGACCATTGGATTAACGGCAGTCAGCACTGATATCTTTTTTGTGAAATTTTTCGAAGGATCTTCAAGAACAATGGCATTGCTGTATTCATAGAGATAAAAATCGTTGAGTTCCACGAGTTTTTGTTCTATTTTCTCCAGCGTTATACCATAATAATGAAGTTGAGCTTCTCCAATCATCACTTCTGAAGGTTTCCCTTCCTTCCAGGAGGTATTTTTCGATATTTCATCGAATATCTTTTCTCTGCTGACAACAGCAATGTCAATGTCGGAATTTTTTCTGCAAAGACCCGAGGCCACTGAACCTACAATCAGAAATGACAATTTATTTTCAAATGAAGAAAACTGGGGCAAACCTTTCAGATACGGCAGACATTCATTTTTTGCTTTTTCAAGAAGAAAGGACTGTATTTTTTTCAAATCAATTCCAAAATATTATACCCGCATTAAATTTAATTATACCATAGCCGGAAAATCAATGAACAAGCCGTTTTGACCGGTAAATTCTTCATGCATTTTTTTCACTCTTCATCGGTTTGTTCCATCTGATTTTCCCAGTAATCAATATAAAACTGTACCTGTTTTTCCAGTTCGAGCGGCTTCCCGTTCAATCTCTTCCAAAAAGAATCTAAAATGATAGACGACATATCGTCCGGATGCAAAATTCCCAAAGAATTAAAATAGTCAGCCAGACGCGAATCGGACCATAGCCCCCAGTTGTTTCTGATCCAGGTTCCCAAACCGTGATGGTAGTTAATCATTTCTGATTCCTTTCCTTCAGACATTTTATCAATCGTTTCCTCGGGTAGCATCTTATTCAACTCCATGAAACAATCCTCAATATCCACGGGTATGTAATATCCTGTAAGAGAGTTTACATCCTCTGTCGGATTTAGCTGAATTTCGCCGTTTTCTTCCCCGAATATTACGGTCGATGCAAAAAACAGAACCGCAATTACCAAATATTTCTTAATCATAAATACCTCCTGAGAAAACAATCATGAATACCGAACGCTGAATGGAAATATTCCAATTTTTTAAATATTTCAAAAAATACCCGTAAGAAAACAGAATTGTTCTGTTATCTTCGATTTACGGTTTAAAATTTCTAATATTTTTAAACATCAACCTTCAAGCCCGAGTGTTTTATTAAGGAAAGAGTATATATCTGAGGCTTGTTCCACCAGTTTCGACAATGATTTTCCGTGTCCGTGTCCTGCTTTTTCCTCAATTCTCAGTAGCACGGGACTTTCTCCGGAAGATTTTTCCTGTAGTTCTGCCGCGAATTTAAAAGAATGAGCCGGATACACCCTGTCGTCTGTGTCGGCAGTCGTTATAAGTACCGGTGGATATTTTACACCTTTTTTCACATTATGAACCGGTGAATAGGCATAAAGGAATTGGAAATGTTCCTTATTTTCCGGATCTCCGTATTCGGGGATCCAGTATCTTCCAACTGTCCACTTGTGATACCTAAGCATATCGAGTACCCCGACCTGGCATACTACGGCTCCGAACAGTTCTGGTTTTTGAATCATGCACGCGCCTGTCAGAAGACCTCCGTTGCTTCCGCCTCTGATTGCAAGCTTTTCTTTTTGTGTAAAGCCGTTTTCGATCAAGGATTGTGCCACGGCGATGAAATCTTCGAACACGTTCTGTTTGTTTCCTAGCATTCCTCCTTTGTGCCAGACCTCACCGAACTCGCCGCCTCCCCTGAGATTCGCCAGAGCGTATATTCCTCCTTTTTTCAGCCAATAATATAACGAAACGGAAAAGGAAGGTGTTTCAGGTATGTTGAATCCGCCGTATCCATACAGAATCGTCGGATTAGATCCGTTCCTTTCGACACTTTTTCCCCGGACGAGAAAATATGGAACTTTCGTGCCGTCTTTCGACACGGCAATAAGCCTTTCGATGGTAAATTCAGACTGATCAACGGACAGCCCGTCTCTGCTGAATTCCTTCATTTCATTCCTGTTAATGTCGTACTGATATACTATCCCCGGGTAAGTGAAAGAAGTGTACTTGAAATATATGTCTTTTAGATCAGGTTCCCCGCTTATGCCCAGAACTGTTCCCAAGCCCGGCAGTTGGATTTCATTCAGAAGCTTGCCTTCAAGGGAGTAAATTTTTAGAACGCTGTGAGCATCGTAAAGATATTCAAGAATAAATTTTTCGCCTGCTGTAGTTGCATTTAAAAGCTTATTCCGAGTCTCCGGAACTACCTCTTTCCAAGCTTTTTCGGATGGATTTTTCAGGTCGATTGATACAATTTTCCCGAACGGTGCGTTTAAATCTGTTTTAAAAAAGAAGATGTCGCCTATGTTGTAGACATAAGTATATTCCGCTTCAAAATCAGGAATTAATCTAATGAAACGTTTGTTTTCAATTAACTTTCTGACGTAAACCAAATTCTTGTTATCGGTGCCTATACCGGCAAATATTAAAAGATATTCACCGTCATAGGTCACAACCGGATAAAAATCCTGCTCTTTGTTTTTGTTGTCCTCAAAAATCAAAACGTCCTGAGACTGATCCGAGTTCAATTCGTGAAAATACACCTTTGAATAATTTATTCTGTCTTCGGGAGGGACTGAAGTCTCTTCCGGGAACCTGTTGTAAAAAAAGCCGGAAGAGTCTTTCTTCCAGGAAACGAACGTAAATCTGCACCATTTTAAAGTCTCCGGCAGGTCTTTTGTCTTTTCGACATCTAATATTTTTATGTCCTGCCAATCCGAACCGGATCTGCTTATCCCGTACACGAGGTATTTTCCGTCATCAGATATATACAGCACCGACAACGACGATGAACCGTCTTTACTCCATTTATTCGGGTCCAGAAGAATTCGCGGCGGTGCATCGAGAGATTCCTTGACGTATAAGATATTGTGGTTTTGAGTGCCATCGTTTGCTAGGTAGAAATATTTTCCCCCTTTTACTGATGGAGCATTCTGACTAGAGTAATACCAGATTTTTTTGAGCTCCTTGAGAATTTTGTCGTACGCCGCGCCATCCCGGAGAAATTTCTTAGAAAATTTGTTCTGTTCGGAAACCCATTTACCGACTTCTTCAGTTTCTATTTTCTCGAGCCATCTGTATGGATCCGCAACTTGTTTACCGTGCAACTCTTCAGTAAAGTTCCGTTTTTTAGTGACGGGATATTTCATCTTCAGTCCTTTGTTTGAAATTCTTCATTGAAATTTACAAAAACCTTATATTGCACCGGAATGATCGACCGTATCTTTGTTACAAGCGTAAAAATGGTATAAAACAAGCAGATTGTATCTTATTTCATTAACACCGGATTTCATAGTAAATTCCCTCTGAAGACAAATGTACCTGTAAACACTTCTTCACGCCCCAATTTATTCTATATTCGCTTCCGACCAGTTTTCTTACCGGAATCGAACGAACCTTCCCACACGCCTTTAAAAAACCGGCTAAGGTTTCTGCCTATCGTTTTAGTCTCGTAACCTCCTTCCTGGACGAACAGCGTTGGGTAAGACATCAGGCCTATCATATTTCCCGCAGACTCAAAATCATCGGCGTCGAGCGACCATGTGCCCGTCGGGTCTCCCCTTGCAGTGTCCGCTCCCAGCGCCACGACAAGGAACTTCGGATCAAACACTTTTATTCTTGAAATCGCTTTTCTCAATGCATTGAAATACCTTATTGTAGATATATGTTCGGGCAGCGTATAGTTGACGTTGAATCCCGTTCCCTCTCCTTCTCCCACTTCATCCAGAAATCCGCTGAAAAACGGATAATCGTTCCTCGGGTTGACGTGTATTGAAATTGTCAAGACGTCTCTCCTGTCGTAAAAAATACTCTGCTGGCCGTTGCCGTGGTGATAGTCAATATCAAGAACGGCAACTTCGCCGTGTGCGCTTAAATAATCCGCCGCAACGGCGGTTGAATTCATATAACAAAATCCTCCGAAAACTTTTTTTTCAGCGTGATGCCCCGGAGGACGCGCCAGTGCGTATGACAGACGCGAACCGTTTAATATTGATTTTGCTGCCGTCAAAGCGCAATCCACGGCTTGTCTCGCTGCCAGAAAAGCGTTCTTATTCAAAGGCGTAAAGGTGTCTATGCAGTAGTAACCTGCTCTCATGGGAAGTTTCTTCGGCGGACGCGAACTATTACGAAGCGGGAACACATAAGGATATACAGATTCTTTTTCCGGTATGGTTTGGCACACTTTTTTCAAATAATTGTAAAATCCTCTGTCGTGAACTGCGGTTATGCGTTTATCGGAAAAATGCTCAAGCGGTATTGTCCTGAAAATACCAGTCCTAGTAATAGAAGCCAGTACTGTTTTAATTCTAACCGGTGATTCGACGTATCCTCTTTCTTTTACGTGATGAATTGAATGCTTGTCGTTATAGACCAAGTCTATCATTTTATCATCGGGGATGAAGCGGTTTACAGGAACGACTCGCCTGTTTTTTATATGTTTGTAAGGTCTGAGTTTAACAGGGTCATCCTGTATCGAGTTGACGACCATTTTCACGTACGCTTTTTCGCATAAATCGGGATATTTCCTTTCCAATATGGCTTTAACGATTTCCTTCATTTCGTCTTTGCTGAATTCTTTTTTCCTGTCGAGGATGTCAACTACAAGGTAAGGAGGATCTCCTGTGCCGTCTTTAACAGGAGTTTCGTATTTCGTATTGATCAGGGGTCTGGCGCCGTATTTCTCGTAGAATTTCAGCCGGTTCCTGTTCTGCCTGAGCAGGTCGGGATTTTTACAAAGCCCGGAATCGTCAGGTTTGCATTCAAAAAAAAGACCTTTTGCCCCTAGAAGGAGTGATTCTTCCCTCGTCCTCTCATACAAAGCGCCTCCTACTCCTTTTCCAGAATAGTTTTTCGCAGTAGAGATATAATCGAGATAGCAGAAATTAAGGTCCGGCGCGTGAAAAAGAAGCGCAAAGCCCTTGACCTCTCCGGTTAAATTGTCCGCGACGAACAATATCGAACGAAATCCGTATTTCAGAGGATTTTTAAGCAAATCCGGGAGTCTTTCGATTTCGATAGTTCTAATGGTCTTGAACTGCTCGTTCAAAATCGTTTGAACCTGAGTCATGGCTTTCTTGTTAATAGGTGTATTAGTGTCGTAAATCCGCCGGATTCTGAACATTTTATCCGTCCATATTCGTATTTATAAAAAACAGGAAGAATTTCATCCAATTTATCACAATCGGTGAGAGTGTTTTAAATGCGGTCGTTCCCGTTTGTGCTGTAAAATCTCGTCGTAGGATAAGCCAATTCAATGTCTTTTTCCTTTTCAAATGCCTCGAGAGTTGCTTCCCATATCTGCTGTTCGGTCTTTCTTCTCTGACGAGGTTCGACAAGATAACGGATAGTCAAAAGGACCCCGCTTTCCTTGACAGATGTATATATTATTGGGGTCAGCGCTCCGTAAAAAATCATATACTTTTCCGCCGCGTTTCGAAT
>JAFGSQ010000045.1 GCA_016934535.1 candidate division WOR-3 bacterium | reverse complement strand
CTTAAAAAGCTTGTCAGGTAAAGAAACAGCTGTTTTCATAAAAAGAGTATAACTGCAGTTATACTCTTTGTCAATTGCTTTCTGTGTGGTAACTTATAACGGTCATTGTTTTTACCGTGCGGGATTGCGGGTGATTTCCTATCAAGTCACACAAAAGCGGTAGTGCTTATCTGTTCAGCTCTTTTATTTCGTTTGTAATTCATTCCTGCTATTCTTATAAATCCTTTTTAAGATAAATCATGTCGACAAGTTGTATGTCACCATCGAACATAGGATGGTCGTAATTGTCAGTAAAAAAATTCTTTACCCGATGTGACTTTTCAAATCCGCAATTTTCATAAAAAGACAAGATTGCTGGAGTTTCACCTGTCCCGACAAGCATTGTTTTGTAGTCGTTTTTGAAGAAATCACAAATGAAATTTATCAATGCTTTACCGTATCCTTTGCCTTGATATTTTTCGTATGTCGCTATGTTTTTCAACTCGCAGATATCGCTATTAATAGGCACTACAACGCAAACACTTTTTAAATCATCGTCATACAAAGCAAACAGGTCTCCACTGGGCAAATACTTGTCAATCATATTTTCCTGCTCGTCCGCCAACAACAATAAGTCAAGGAACTGTTTCTTGTTTTCGGTAATTTTTTCTATTTTCACCATATCTCTGTTGTTTCCAAATTTGTTAAGTTTTGTTTTCCGTTGTATTGCCCCGCATTACCGCTAAGGGTTGGCTATTTGCAGTGGCTGGTATAGGATCGCTAAAAAATGGAGCGAAGCGGAATGTTTAGCGCGATGTAAAGACGGTCAGCCATAAGAGGAAACAGAATAAAATCATTTTACCTGCTGTTTACATTCTCAGTTTTTTTAGTAGTTGGTTCGCTTTTTTCTTTGTTGAATTTCTTGTATTTGTAGTTGCTTTTTTGACAAAACCGATCGCTGTTTTGTTGTCCCTTATTTCAAGAAACAAAGGAGTTAATGCGTCTATTATTTTTCCGATAGCAATGTTTTTGCATTCTTCAGTATTAAATTTGTCATTCGAAACCTTCAAGAATTCGCCAATAATTATTTTTCGGTGTTTTGGTTTGTTTTCCGCAATTTTTCCAAGAGTAAAAATGGTGTGATTGCAAGTAATCAGATGTCCACTGTGAAGAAACATCCATAAGGAACCTATTAGTTTGTCTATTCTGTTGTCCGTGTCGATTGAGGAAACATATCCTAAAAGGTCAATGGCAGTCCACCGGAAAATATTGTTTTCACTTTTGAGTAATTCTGTCAATTTATTAAAATGAGGATACAAAAACTCTGGAGAATCAGCTCCGATTTTGAGCAGTTCTTTTGCAAACCCATATTTTATCTTAGGGTCTGTTGAGTTAAGTTTTTCAAAAGCAATACATGTATTCATTTTTTCTATTTTCTATTCCTTTCTTGTTTGCCAAGTTGGTTTGAGGGTTACTGCTAACGGCCATATATAACAAGGTGTTAGTGATATTTTGGGTCAATCATTGTTGTTGATAACCTCCTCAGAAAACAGATTATTGGATATATAATATAATGATAACTTGTCCATAAACAGAGTTATCATATGAGTATAAATTTCAGTCATCTTTGAACTTTTATGGCCGAGAATATTTTGGAAAATTATTTGGATAAACATACTTGCGAAATGGTTAATCACAAAGACAGGTTCTTGCATTTCCCCTTCTGTGAGATTTTCATCATTTTATATCAGTAAAAAAGGGGTGTCAAATCAAGGCATTTTATAAAGATTATCGCCGCCACCGCGACTTCAGAACACTCAGCGGTATGGCGTAAAAAAAATATTTGAAAATGACTATTGATTTTTTATCCTTTTCAATGCTTTGATATAGACATTTTTGACACCGTTGTTGGCTTCTTTTTCCAAGATCTCTTTGAATTTTTCAACAAGCTTTTTTTGAAGTTTTGGATTCGATCTGGCAATTTCAGTCAAAGCGAAAGCGGCGCTCCACCTGACAATTGTGCCTTTGTCTTCTGTGTTAACTAAAAGCTTCTCAACTGCTTTCGCTGATTTTTCCGGATATTTGGCTGCGAGGTTGCCGATTACTCTTGCGCATTCCCATTTCACTTTAGGCGCATTAAAATCAATGTTTTCTTTGATGAAGTTAAAATAGGGAATGACGAGTTCAGGTTTGTCTTTTGATACATACTCCATGACTTCTATGCAATTTCCCTTTTCTGCGTTCGTGCATTTACCAGAATATTCGACTATTTCAGCCAAAATATTTTTATCCTCTTTCGCTTTATCTGCCAAAAGAGAGATTTTTTCTTTCGGTTTCACATTAGATTTCAATATTTCTTTTACTGTATCCAAAACAAACCTCCTCCTTTGCTGATGGCATTTTCAATATAACTTCTAAAGAGAAAATCGCAATCCTCCCCGTTTGACTTCAACATGCCGAATTTTTCATTGAAGGGCTGGACGCCAGTATCGCTGGGCAAGTCAACACAATTTATATGATCTAACTCATGGATCATTATTTTTACCAATTCATTGCCGATGCCCTTGTTTCTTTACTCCGTTATAACTTTACCTATACTCCGCAGTCAAAGGGTTCTGTGGGGTAATCGCCTTTTAAGATCCCGGGGAGAAGGTCTGCAACAGCCCTTGGGGCAAACACTTCTTCAGAAGCCTTCAATTCATCAATCTTCCACCAACGATGTGCAAAAATGTAGCTGTCCTGTTTTTCAGGAACCACCGCCGGCGATTCTGTGTAAGCGACGAAAAATCTTTCGTATTGCGCCGCCGGCCGGCCATTCCATAAAAATTTATGATATCTGAACCATACGCATGGACCCAGCGAAAAACCGCATCCAGCCTCTTCTTTCAGTTCTCTTCGTGCCGCATCCTCAAACGATTCACCATATTTGAGACCTCCGCCGGGCATAACCCAAAACGTTTTTTCTGTTGCGGGCTCTTTTGCACGCAAGTAGAGTATTGACCCCTGTGGATTGATGAGAATGACGCGGGAAGCAAGCCTTGCGTCTTTTGGTATCTCATGGTTCATAAAGATTATTCCGTTGTAACATATCAAAAAGAAACTGATTTATCATACAATAACACAATCATACCAGAGACGATATTCTTTGCCCTTGAAAAATTTTATGCTCTCTTCCCCAAGTCTTTCATAGTCGTAGTTCTTCGATGAGGGCTGTGCCCCTTTTGGATCTAAACTATACAAGCTTATAATTTGATACCGAAGTAATTCAGGACCCAGATCATAAAAAAATAACAAGCAATGGTTAAAACCATTGAAACAGCGAGGCTTAAGTAAAAGTTAATTCCATGTTTTAATAGAATGGGCAAAACAAGAAAAAGGGCCAAAGAGGGTAAAACCAGCCAAAATACCCCAGTGGCAAAAGCACTGATTTTGTTTGAGTCTTTCGTGTCAACATAAAGCCATAGCATTGCAAGCACGGAAACCAGCGGAATTGAAGCCAATATGGCTCCGACCAGGGAGCTTCGTTTTGTTATCTCAGAAATCATCACAATAAGTATTGTCGTTATTGCAATTTTTAAAAGATAATACCCCACTTAATCTCCCGGCATTTTGACATCATAAGCAAAAACGGTCTTGACTATAAGTTCTTTCTTATCAATCAAACCTCTTTACATAACTATGACAGTGCGGTTGTCCGCCGTTGTTCCGGTAGTAGTCCTGATGATAATCTTCGGCCTTCCAAAACTCCTGGACCGGAAGCAACCTGGTTGCAATGTTGTATCCCTTTTCTTCAAGTATGTCTATCAAACTTTGTGCGACATTCTTTTCCTCGTCATTGCCGTAGAATACCGCGGAACTGTATTGCTCTCCGACATCCGGTCCCTGCCTATTGACCTGCGTCGGATCGTGGATTTCAAAAAATAATTTAGACAGTTCCTCGAAACTGATCTTGGATGGATCGTATGTCACTTCAACTGACTCCAGATGACCTGTGTTACCCGCGCACACATCTTGGTAGGAGGGATTTTCTCTCGAACCGCCCATATAACCAGAGACAACAGATATAACTCCGTCTTTTTTTTCAAATTGATATTCCACTCCCCAGAAGCACCCACCGGCGAAGTAGGCTTTTTTCAACAGGGAGTCGTCAGGTACAAACACGAGAGAAATTGAATTGACACAGTGTCTCGTGTTTTTATCTGTCAAGTTTTCACCCAAAAAAACGTGACCCAGATGGGCTCCGCAGTTTGCGCAAATAATCTCCGTTCTCATTCCGTCGGCGTCGGTCCGTCTTAGAACCGCGCCTTCTATTTCATCGTCAAAACTCGGCCATCCACAGCCTGATCTGAATTTATCCTCTGACCTGTAAAGCGGCGCATCACATCTCCTGCACCGGTAATAACCCGATTCAAAAAAATCGTTATATTCCCCGCTGAACGGAGCTTCCGTACCTTTTTCGATTATGACCCTTTGTTCTTCAGGGGTCAGTTCGTTGTAAAATTTTTGATTCATATTTCTTTCCTCAGTGCATGAAATTTGGGTTATAAATCCTATTAAAATTGCGATCTTTATATAGTTATTCAATTTTTCCCCGTTTCAATTTGACCTCAAATAAAGGCTCTTTATCTAATATATAGTCAGTTTTGGATTTTTTACAATAGCGCAGGCAGTGATTTTACAAGAATTACTAATAAAAAGAGATAATCGTATGTTTGTATACTTATTATTCTATGTATTTTAATAATATAGTCACGCATCGTCCCCAGATTCTTACGAATCCTTTTCTAAAACCAGAAATGTTCTCCCCGATTGAACTTGGCGGCATAATCTCTTGCTATTTGGGCAGACTTAGCCGCCAGCTTCTCCTTTGCACCGGGGTTAGCCACCCAAAATGAGAACGTACCCACCATACTCCCGACAAAGAACGCCTCAATCAACCTTTGATGCTCACGGGGTAAAACCCTCAAGCTCTGATAGCCCTCCAAAAAAGTTTTGTGCAAAAACTTTTCCATATCGGAAAAACAAATCGCCAGGTCAAACATAAAGTTCCCGAACGCACAGAATGAGAAATCTATTAATCTGATCCTGCCATTGTCACAGAGCATATTGCCTTTGTGCGCGTCGGCGTGAATTAACCCATGGGTTTGCCGATTCTTTTCCTGAGAGCGCATCAATCCGGTCAATAACAAAATAGATTTCTCAAATTCTGAGTAATCAGATGCGGCGATCAGTCCCTCTTTCAGGGCCGGTTGGATATCTTTTAAAACATTTTCAAAGTATTCAATGTCTCTTTTGGGGCGCCTGAAACCTTCCGGGATCTTCCATTGACTGGCGTGATTGTGTAACTTTGCCAAAATTTCCCCGATTTGATGTGCGGTTTGCTCTGATTCCAGATCGCGATAATATGGCTGTCCGTCTACCCAATGCAGGAGTGTGCAGTTGACTGGCAGGCTAACTTGATCGACATGAACTTGCGTGACCAATGCCTTCTCCCTGTTCCTGATCGGCTTTTGCAGAACCAAATCCGTATCCCGGTTCAAAGCTTCAAGCCACAAAAGTTCAGAGTTTACCGCAATTGGATCGGATCCGTGAGAACCCATGGCTTCGGTGATTGGAACATGAATTCGCAGGAGATATGTTTTCAAACCTAAATCTTCAACCTTGAATGTCGCATTATCGCTGTGCCGGATAAATGTCAGGTTATAATCCTTTAACTCGTATTCTCTTAAGGCTTGACCGGCTATATCATTGATTTTTAGCATTTCTTTTTTTAGGTTTGTTTATTAAACGCAAACCTGTAAGCAGGGAGAGAGCTGTTTTGCGTTTTATTTATTTTCAATTGCCTTGTAATATGTTTCAAAATATTTTTCATGTCCTTGTTTTACCAGTTCCTTTATTTTGTCATTGCCGTATTTTTCATCAATCATTAACCCGAAATAACAACCGACAATATAAAAAAGCCTGTCACAAGAAAATTGCCCAAGTATGTTTCCCAGGATTTCATTGTTCAGTTTATTATCCTTAATTTCGTCCATATACTTGATAATTGAATTGAATTGTTCTATTTTTTTCTGCAATTTTGTCAAATCCAACAAAATTCTGTAATCACCATCTGTAATTTCACATATTTCTATTCGTTTATGATAGGGAGAAAGCGTAGCCAATCCTTCATTCATTGTCATTGAAAGAACAATTTGCTTTAAGTCCCCGACGGTTTTAGCTTGAAAAATATCTGGTAACAACTGATATTTTTCAAAACCTATATGAAACAATTCATGTGAAATATAAAGCATTATTTCCTTGTAGTTATTTCTAAACTGCTCAAAATCGATGTTAATACATACTATGTCGTCAAAAGCAATACCATTATACCCCCCTATTACATAATTGATCTTCGCTTTTTGTTTATAATCATCTGGAAGGTATTTTAAACACAGTTTAGCGTAGTTATTTATAATTTCAGTTTCATGAATTTTTAAGAATTCCACAATTTCAAGATACTGTTCTTTTCTATCCTGCACGCGAGAAAAATCGAATCCTTCCACTTTTCCATTCAAAGAATTTCGTAAATTATCTTCTGCAAGAGGATTTGAAGAGTATCTTTTACTGTGCTCTAAAACATGTTGGTATCCGGGATTATTGATAATAAGATCGATATTATCTTTTCCTTCCGTAAATTGTTCAACAACTAAATCTACAGCAGAATAATCAAAAGTAATTTGTCCGGATTTATGAGAGCTTGTCATTGACTGAATAAAATCCTAAAAAATCATTTAGCCGAAGCAGACTTATGGAGTTTTCTTTGCCGGGAAAGTACCAAGTTCAATGTATTGATCTTCACCATTTGCCCAAGCTCTTAGGTTGGCCAATCTCTCGCCGTTGTCGCCGTGCTCCGGATTGTCAAAAGCTTCTTGAAGTGAGCCGCACGGAAGATTCTGGCAGAAACCACAATGCTCAATTTTTTTATCTATTGAACATTTGGCGACAGAACATTCTCCCCAGAACATTTTACCCTTGCTCAATTGACATCCCGGACAACCGGTTTTTTCTTTCCACAAACAGGTCCCGCAGTAAGCTCCGCACCGTCCGATAAAATCCCGATTCATTGTGTATCCTTTTTTAAATATTTCTTTTGGCTGTCAACATAGAACAACCATTGTTTACAGATAGTAAGTATCACGCCAAAAGCTTCCCTGTCACTTGAATCGTATTACAACTTCTTTACCCAATGCATTGCTGATTTTTTCCAAAGTCTTAATCGTCGGATTGCATTTTCTTGGATTTTCAAGTTTTTGATAGGCTTGGTAGGAAATTTTGAGTTTTTTTGCTATTTCGATCTGTGATTTTCCGTTTCGTAATTTTTTTAAATTGTATGCTATTTCAATGTGCGGTAAAACCCTAACCTTATGATAATTCCTCCCATTGTAAACTTTCACATCCGGAAGGCGGTAACCTCTTTCAAAATCAGATTCCAAACATCCGTTCAGGGCTTCAGAAGCGTTATTAAGCGCTGATTCCAAGCAATTTCCGTAAGTGTTGACATTTGGGAATTCCGGAAATGACACCATGTATGCGCCAGAGGTTTTTTTTATCTTGGCATAATATTCCATATCATTTCTCCTTTATTCCAGCTTGTTTAAATATCAAATAAACAAGCCCTTTTGGCAGTTCTTTTTTACCGTGAACAGGAACAGGGATAGAGCGTTTATTTTCCTTAATCATTATATAATGACTGCCGGAAACCCGATCAAGAATCCAGCCCTGCTTCCTTAATATATTAATTATTTCCTTGCCTGTCATTTGCAAAATATACAACTAATAAGTTGCATTGTCAAGGACGTTGTCGTTATAAACAATTGATATTTTCAATATGTTAGCAGATTTTTCTACTTTTTTTCTTCTTCGGTTTAGGTTCGGGAAGTTCATTCTTCGTGATGCTTATGAGTTCAGAAAGCCATTCGCTGTCTTCAAATTTATCCTCTATAAGAAAACTCATTTTCGCGCCCGGATAAGGCGGAGCCTCTACTACATCGCCTATGAATCTTTTCCCGCCCTCGGTCGGTTTTACGAACAGCTTGTTGTCGCATACAAGCGCGACGACTTTTCCGTCGCAGTAGACCACGTATTCGCCGAACATTTTCCTGTACGCAATTTTTCCTGTGTCTGCCATCTGGTCGGCAATAAATTCGATGAAATCCTTATCAGTAGCCATGATTTGTTCCTTTCAACTCGTTGATTATATCCTCGGGTTTTCCCCAGCGCGTGAAGTCATACCCGCGATCCTTCGCATACTCGAAAAATGTCATTAAATCAATGTTCTCAAGTAAATCTGACAAACCCTTGAGAGGATTGATAGTTACGTTTGCAATTTTATGACAGACCTTTCTTATGTCCTGATCGTTGTCAAGATCGCAGACACCGGCGTCGCTAAGGCCGAGCAAACCTTCTTTCCCTTCTTTTTCCCTTTTTTCAATGTATTTTTCGGCGATACTTTTTATCTTTGCATTGATTCTTATCCGGTGGAAAAACTTCTGCATCCAAAATAGAACCAAAATGCAAACGGCTGATAAAAGAAACGAAACCGAAAGAGTCTGAATCAACGAACCGGCTGAAAGATCGGGATTTGATCTGATTCTGTCAAGTGCTACCGCCCCAACGAAACCGGCGGAGAAAAACACGCCGGTGATAATTCTTTTAAACAATGTGTATAAAGAGTGTCTGTCCTTCTTTTTTACAGTGACCCTGTGTGAGTGAAACCAGATAAACCACGACAATAAACTGACAAGGCTCAAGTATTTGACAAGCGTCGGAAAAGGGACCATGGGACCGATTAAATCCCATGACAACCAAGGGAAAAGGACAATAAAAAAAATAAAAGAAAAAGCTGAAACAAACCAGTCTCTGACAGGATGCCGGCTTTTATCGGGATCGTGAATCGGTTTTCTGTGATCCGGATCTGTGTACATTACAATGTTTTTAATTTTCTGGCAGACGGAAGCCATGTCTTTTTCAGGCGCCGATTCATTTTCAGGAATTTTTTCCCTGAAAAAAGAATAAGGTGTTTTATATAATTCGTCGTAACTAACTGAATGTGTTTCTTTGAAGGGCGGTTTAATATATATTTTATTGTCAGTGAAAACAAAACCGCTTTTACCTGTGTTTTGTTTTAAGAACGCTTCGTCAATTATCACTTCAATTTTTTCATACTCAGGAATGGGAAAATTTAATCGTGCGTTCGATTCTGTTGTTTCGGGAATGTTTGGAGAAAAATAAGCGTTAAACCAATTTTGAGTCTTTTCTTTGAGAAACAAAAAGACCTCATCTAAATCCGGATTAATAACACTCAAAAAAATGACCCCTTAAAAACATTTGTTGAAAGATTTTAAAACCCGGTTTGAAAATAGTCAAACGAAGATATTCTCGAAAACACAGATCGACAAACTGTTTCGGGTATGGATTTTAACAGTCCGTTTAATAGTTGAAAGGCTCATATTTTAAGATATAAAATAAGGTTAAGATATAAACAATCATATTTTTCAAGAATTACTACGGAGGTGCAGGAATGAAAATCGAGCTTTACGACAAGGACGTCAAATACATCGAACCTTGGCCCGGCGCGTCGGGGATTTTTCCGCGGAAAGAACTCGTTTCGTCTGTTCCGTCAGCCATTTTCCTTGTCACTACCTACAAAGCCAACGGCAAACCGAACGCATGTCTTCAGTCCTGGTCTGCTTTTTTCTCAGACCAGGGAGAGCTTTTGTGCATTCTCGGACACGTCCAGCGGTCGGGTCACATGTACAACAGCCTCGTTCAGACAAAAGAATGCGTGATCAACTTTCCGTCTTCGGAAATATTCGACAAGTGCCTGGCGACGATTAAAAACAATGAATTCGAAGACGACGAGATAACTAAGTCTGGCCTTACCATTGAAAAAGCCGTAACAGTGAAAGCTCCCAGAATCGCCGAATGCTTTTTAAGCCTCGAATCTGAATTTCTTTGGGAGAAAGAGACATTCCCCGGAAGCGGAGGCGTGTCAGTATGCGTCCGGATAAAGCACGTCGCTATGGACCATGAATATTTCGACGAAGAGAAAAAGGGCAGATACGGCAGGACCGGATACATATTCAACATAAACGAACCCCTGAATCCCGTCACCGGCCTTACCAGCGGTTTTTGTCTGGGTACGATCGAAAAGTTAAAAATTCAGGAATAATTAAGTTAATCTAAATCCTGACCTTATTCTTTGATATCTCCCGTTGAAACATCAAAAGTGAACAGTTTTCCGCTTACGCCTTTTACTTCGAAGACATAATCATCGCCACTCATCCATCTAAATCCCAGTCTTTCTCCGAATATCTCGTAGTGGGAGACGCTTGTTGAGATTCCGCATCCGAGTTTTGTCATTTCCAGGGTCGAATATTCCCTCAGCGTCCGTCCGTCCCTGTATATTCCTAAAGCGAGATGGTTTGAGCTCGGTTCGCGTCCTCTCTGCCATGGTCCGAAACGGACGATGGTCGTCTCGCCGGGCCCCCCAAGATATATTTCATTTGCATACCAGTTGTACTCGCAAATGAGTTCGTCGTTTTCCCATCCGACTGAATAGATCAGTGTCTTGCCCAAATCTCCGTAAGCCGCATCCGGTATGCTTTTCGCGTACGTCATTCCGTATTGAGAAGCTCTGACCACAGGTCTGTTATTCGCCTCTTCGTCGGCGAAAACTTGACACGACAAAATTGACAAGAGAAAAAAGGGTAAAAAAAATACTTTTTTCACAGTTTTGACCTCCCTGCTGGTGAAAAGTTAAACAAATGTATTACTTTTTTTTTTTACCTTTTATTCTCTTTTCCTTCTTTATGAGTTCAGGAAATATATCCGAATAAAAGGGCTGATGTATCAGAGACGGTGTTTTCAAGAGTGTTATTATATGTGCTTTTAAACAACTCATCATAAGTCACATCTTTCTGATAATAATTTTTCTTTAGCCACACAATTATATAAAACCGACCCTCATTTTTCAGCCCTTTAATCATTCACAAATCGTTATAATTTAAGCCGCCAGTCTTCCATTTCCCTGAACAGGGGCGCTTCGATTTTTGCAAAAAGAGCGAGTGCTGCTTTATTTCGAGCGCCTGTTCCATCGTGATAAATTTTTCCGCCAAGTTTCTTCAGCGTCTGCAGACCGTGAAGCATTGTTTCTGTTCCAAGACCGCGTCCTCTGAACTTAGGCAGAACTCCCAGATAATACAAAGTAGACCATCCGTCCGAATAAGACATGCACGCTAAAACAACCGCCGCTTCATTTTTCAGAATACCTATCTGCAGCATTTCAGGGTCTTTGATGACATCTTCATCGGCCAAAAAACCTTTAAGAAAATCTGACATATCGTCATCCGGGTCAAAAGCAATATCCCCCTCCGCCGCGCATTGAAATAAATGAACGGCTTTTTTAAACTCATCTTCACGTGATGAATCTACACACTCCCATCGAAGAGAATTCGTTTTTACCGACGATTCTAAATTCTTAACAGCCGCATCGAGAGGCATGCGGTATTCAAGTCTGCTTTCACCAGGGACAAATCCTTTGGCAGTAAGTATGTCACGATGCATTTTTGCGCGTTCGGAGGCCAGTTCATCGTCTATGGATTCTTCCGCAGATATCACTCTCGTGTCTATAATCTTTGCCCCTTTGCGTGTGCATTCGTCAAAAACAGAATTGAAAACTTTTTCCCAATCAGCTTTCTGAGGCATTCCGTCAGCGTCTTTATACCATTTTTGTATAATCACCCAGGAATCGCCTCCTTCGTGAATAATGTCGAGATAACCGCAGGCCGTTTTCTTTTCGTTGAAAAGTTCAACCATTTTACTCTCCAGTCATTTATTGGAAAACACTGGATTAAACCAGCGCTTTCCGCTTTGCGATTTGTTGCCTTGATTTGCCGAAAGTTTATCGGCTTGCGGGGTAGAAGGCTGAATACCATGCAGGCCGAATCATGAAGTGTTTGTTCGTTTTACATAGCATGGGTATCACCTCCTTATAGAACCGACGAGTTGATTTTAACAAGCAACTCTTTGTTAGTTTTTTGTCCTCGGTCGGTAATCAAGCAAAAATACATAACCGTTATAGCGTTGTCAAGAAAATATTCGAGTAAAGAAAAGCTTTTCTGTACTGAAAAGCAATTTCTTTTCCGCCTGTGCGATTTTTAAATGGCTATGACCTGTTGTAAAAAAGATGAGAATTGACCAATATCAATTCAAGCTTATATAAGTTCTCTGTATATTACTATTTTAACAACGTAACTTTCCTTGAGATCTCATCTTCCTCGGTGCAAACTCTAAAAAAGTAAACTCCCGCCTCCAAATTGCTCAAATCAAAAGATGATAAATTAAATGAATCAAAACTTTTAACCAATCTCCCTGAAACATCCAGCACTTCTATGGACACGATAGGAAGTAAATGTTCGTCTAAACAAAAAAATACTTTGCCTGAAGTGGGATTGGGAAAGATCTCTATTTGACCCCACGGATTTGTTATTTCCGGAAAATCTTCTACGGCAGTTCCGGAAACACCTTTTTTCAAACCGTTACCGAAACTTGTAATCCAAACTTCATTTTCATTAAACGGATTAAAGAATACTCTTACAGGATGGGCAAATGGATACGATGTAACTTGAATAAAATCCGGATTCGTTGAGGTTATGTTTTGGCTGCACCATAATCCGTCCTCTTCAGTCGTCAGATAACAGAAATCCGGATCCGTTGTGCTGAAAGTACAAGACTCGACTCTGTCTAAATCGCATATTCTCGACCAGTTTAATCCCCTGTCTGTCGTCCTGTAAAGCCCTCCGAGACCGTTCGGAGGTCCTCCCCAACCGCTAAAAACACAGGCATACCAAGTATTTTGACTGTTGTCGTGAGGATATACCACAACGTCTTTTGTCCAGTAATACATTCCGTCGTCGCTTCTGTCCAGCCAGCTGTTTCCTCCGTTTGTGCTGACAAAAACACCTGAACTTGCCGTGAATACACCTGTGTTGTCTCTTCTACCTGAATATGAGCATACAATGGTGTTGTCGTCGAGAATTGTTACACAAAAAGGATGGCCTTCTGTCCTCGGCGGATCGGCCAATTTACTCCATGAAGATCCACCGCCGTTTTGTATGTCATTTGAAACAAAAATTCCGCCCTGTGTGCTGTGAATGACGCTCGCGTAGAGCCTGTTTTGGTTGTTGGGGTCAAACGCAAGCCAAATGACAGGATGTCCGAAATCGTGCAGTACATTCCACGAAGATCCGGTGTCCACAGAAAATAAGATCATGCCGCTTCCATTGTCTAAACGGGAATCCTGCAGATAGGTGCTCTGGTAAATGTCATGCACGGTCGATGTAGCGGCGTAAAGGTATCCGTTAACATGCTTTAAAGCTTGATACATGGTGTTTTGATTGTGTCCTGTGTAGTCGAAAGACCAGGAATTCCCGCCGTCTGAACTTTTTACACCTTTTATGTCAGTGTATGAAGCAAAAATGTTGTCCGAATCGCTCCACGTCATCCACCAAGATGACGTATTTTCCAAACCGTTTGAAAAATATGACCTGCCTTTCGGTGTCGGTGATCCAGCGGGATTTTGTACATATGGATTGATGTACACTTGTCTCCAATTCACCCCTCCGTCAGATGTCACGTGGACGAATCCGAAGTCGGTAATCATTACCAGGTCCGAATTGACAGGCGAAACGGCAAATCCCAGAGCGCACTCAGCCCAGTACCAGCCAAAATCGCCCTGATAGCCGCAATATCCGGTGACAATGTTCTGGTTGTTGTCTGTCAAAAAAACCTCAGACCAACTTATGCCGCCGTTAGTTGTCTTAAAAACAACCGGCACACCGTCGAAATTTCCGCCTGCCAGATACGCCGTGCTCACCTCATTAATAGACATAGAGACAAAAAAAACAAAATCATGAGACAAATTCAAACCCCCGGTTTTTTGAACCCAGTTTCCCGTCCCAGCGTCCATAGAATAAACACCTGTGCAGATACCCCAATAATCGCCTCCCGAAATACCCGCGTAAATGTCGCTTTCTTCAGCAGATGTCGCATAAAACCTCGTGACACTGCCTTCTTTGGCTCCGGCAAAAGATAAAATTCCCTGGCCGGATGGAATTCCCGGAAGAGAATTCATTGTAAAAGAACTTCCGCCGTCTGTTGATACAAGAAGACCTGTGTTGGTTCCTACAAATATATTTACGCCGTCAAAAAACACACCGGCAACATGAAGCCCTCCTCCTGAAGAACTGTGATATTTAGAGGCGCCAAATGAATTTCCACCGTCGCCTGAAAACCAAAGATCACTGTAATCCGTAATAATAATTCTTTGTGTATTCATAGGATCCGCTGTCATGAACCAAGCGTCCCCTCCCGTCGGATCTGCGGAAAGATCCGTCCAGACCTGTCCTCCGTCCGTGGATTTTTTTGGAGTGAATCCGTTCCCGTTATTGCCCAGACAATATATAAGCGAGGGATTATTTGTAAACCGAACACACGATGAAACTCCACCCCTTATCTCGCTGAAACTGAGAACGTCCCAGTTTTCTCCCATGTCGATGCTTCTGTACAGCCCCCCCATATCGCAGGCAATAAAAAATTCATCAGAATTGTGAGGGCTGAAGCTTGGTGAAAACAGACCTCCACCGCCGCCTATTCCGCTCGGCGTCCAATGAGAAGGAGCCTGCGAGTACAAAATCGAAAAAAATAACGAGACTAAGATGTGAGTCAGAATTTTCTTTGCCATACATATTCTCCCTGCTCTTAAACTCAATAAAATAATAAATGCAAAATTAACATACTAAATACGGCAACCTGAAATTCAACATCCGGCTATTCGATCACAATTTGATTTTCAAAAAACAGAACTTCGGACTCCGACAGAGGTTCGTTCCATTTTGGACTGCTCAGCAGAATGTTCAGAGCTTCTGACATTTCTTCTTCTGTTTTCAGGGAATAACTGTATTCATTCCATTCTCCGTTTTCCGCGCAGTACTCAAGATACTGTAAAGAAGTTTCCGGACTTCCACCCAGACAATATCCCATGGTTATCAAAAAAGGAACGCCGTTTATTATTTCTATGGGTTCGCTGGGCCAGTCCTCATAATCGGTGTTACCGAAAAAGATTGCCCCTCCGATTAAAGGTCTTCTCAACGAAGTGTTGTCTTTTGGTTTAAACAACATTCTTGTCAAAATGATGATTTTCTCGCTTTCCTCGTTTGCTGCGGCATATTCTCTGAGAGCCGCAATTGCCTCGTTATTCCCGAGAGACTGTACATATTGGGCTAAAACTATGTATTGTTCGCATCTGTATTCTTCAAACGTATTTTGTCCGCAATACTCAAATATTTCATCAAATGTTTCGTCAATATTCAGACCAAATGAAAACGCCGGTAATATTACCGAGAAAAAAATAACAAAATTTCTTTTCATGAATCACTTCCTTTTTTTATATCAACTGTTTCGATCTGGTTTTTTATTGAAATAAACCGATAAAAAACACAAATTAATTTAACCAGGACCAGTATAAACATTTGATTTGATGTTTTTTCACGGATCTACTCCTATGAATGCCCGCAGTAAGTATCCAATGAAAAAACTTACAACAGCTACGCCTACACTTAAGCCTGCCATTTCAATGAAACGATTTTTGAATTTCTGATCTTTTGCGACAGAGATATAATAATTGAAAACGGCAATTATTGCGATTGCCGTTATTAGAGTTGTTGCCAGACAGATAAAAATATTATTAAGTAAAAGAAACGGCGCGATAAGCAAAACAACGGTAATGATGTAGGCAGATCCTGTGTAAAGAGATGCCTTGAAAGGATTTTTATCCGTTTCATCCGATTTTTTAGAAAGATACTCTGAAGCTGCCATAGAAAGAGCCGCGGCAAAGCCTGTTATGGCACCCGTCAGGGCTACAAGTTTAGTGTTTCTCAGCGCGAATGTGAATCCGGCGAGAGCTCCCGTCAGTTCTACCAGAGCGTCGTTCAAACCAAGTACCATCGAACCTGTGTACCTGAGTCTCTCTTCATCCAAAAGTTGCAACAGAGCATTTTCGTGCCTGTCCTCTTCTTCAGCGATTATTCCGGCTCCAGGGATTTCATCTATAAGTTTTTTATACTTGGTTTGAGCGCTCTCTTCTCCTCGTTCCATCAGCTTTACACCGAAAGTCAAACCAAACAGGCGGCTTATAACAAAGAAAAAGAATATCCTTCTTCTGTCCGGTGAAACATCTTTTTTCGTATATTCACGCCATTGATTATAGTGTCGGAGCTCATCAGCCGAAATTTCTTCGAAGACTTTTCTGTTTTCCGGGGATTTTTCACGCTTTGCAAGTTTAAGATATATGTTATGTTCGGTGATTTCGTTTTTTTGATATTTAAGCAGGATTTTTATTGTTTTTTCACTGATCGGCATAGTTTGATATCTCTCGACAAGATGATTAATAGTATTACAACCCTTTTACTTCGTCAAATCTTAACTAATGATTCGTTTTACATAAATAATTATATTTGCAAATAAAAATTGTATGATTATAATAAAAATGATAAAATAAAAGAAATTGAAAAAGGGAGGATGGGACATGAAAAAGGGTGTTTCAATTTTGTCGTTTTTATCATTTTCTCTTTCACAAGATAATTTTCAGCCATGACTTTTCCTGACACCTTGGCAGGCTCAAAAGCCGGCTCACTCATTGCTGTTTTAAACGGCACGGTTTCAACTTCTCCAAATGAATTTATTGAACATAATTGTACAGACGGATTTAAAAAAGCCATTCCAGTAAATTCAAGAGGCGTATTGTTACAACAAGTCAAAAACATGGCTTCCCCATTTGAATTAACTTCAGTAGAATTGTCCGATTCTTTTGAAATTTCTTTCGTTATACGCTCTTTGTCCAAAGGAGAGAAATTTAAAATTTCGATTTCATTGGAACAGAAGTCCCCCAATAACATATCTTCTATGAGAATTGAACCTTATATTGCTTTACCCCTCGCTTCTAATTCAAAGATATCCTATTCAACGGATGAATCGCAAGCAATTGAACGAATAAAAACATTTTTAGCAGACCAGGAATCGTTAAACAGATTTTCCGGATCCGTTTTGATAGCTAAAAACGGTGATCAATTATTATTATTATCCGCTGGAATGTCTGATAAAAGATTTTTCGCACCCAATAGAATTGACACAAAATTTAATCTGGGTTCTTTGAACAAGCTTTTTACTTCCGTTGCGATTCTACAAATAATTAAAAAAGGAGAAATCAGCATAGACGATCCTCTGGGCAAATTTCTGACTTTTTTTCCAAAGGACATATCAGCAAACGTAACTGTAAGACATTTATTGACAATGGAATCCGGTTGGGGTGATTATTGGAACAACGAGTATTATTTACAGCACAAAGACGAATTGCGCACTGTTTCACAATACATGCAATTCATTAAAGACATTCCACTTGATTTCGAACCCGGATCAAGCGTTCAGCATTCCAACATTGGTTTCGAAGTTGCAGGATCAATAATTGAAAAAGTCAGCGGATTAGATTATTTCGAATACATACGCGAATACATCTACAAACCCGCAGAAATGAGCAACACGGATTCTTACGACAGAGACGGACCGGTAGAAAACCTGGCTATAGGTTATACTAATCATCATCCCTGCGATTCCACTGGTTTAAGTTGGCGATGGGAGAATACGTATATTTTATCACCGAGGGGAACTCCGGCCGGCGGAGGATATTCGACGGTTGAGGATATTCTGAAGTTCGATAACGTTTTCCGCTCACATAAACTTTTGGGCTCAGAATATTCAAATTTTATGCTAAATAGATTCCAAGGACAAATTGGTGATCCTTTGATTCAACAAAATCTTTCAAGATCGGCAGGCGGAGCTATAGGAGTTTCCTCTTTTTATGCAAGAGATATCAAAAACGGTTACACAGTTATAGTTTTATTAAACATTGACAATCCGGTTGCTATTGAAATAGGCAATGAAATATTGAAATTAATCGGTTTATTATAAAAATAAAATATTTATCAAGTAGCAAATCAAAAATTTACAAATTTTTCTAATTTTTCTAAAACAAACGCTTCAGAGCATTTTGAAGTGTCAATAACTAGGTCAGCGGGTTCATTCATCCAAACCGTTGTTTGTTTTTTTAACATGTCAGAAATTAACTGCGGTAATTTTCCGCTTGTTCTTTTTGCAAAACGATCTTCAAGTATATTCAATTCAGCTTCAAATCTGCATATTTTCACATTTTTCCACTGTCTTAATTCATTGAGCTTGTCTTTCTCTGTAATGATATAAATCACATTACAGCGTGGCATTAAAGACATGTTTAATATTTTTTTGAACTCAGACCACGCCATATTCTCTTCATTCGCCAGAGACAAATAATCTTTACCACTATATATCTGAGCGTTTAATTTTCGTCTTACGGCGCTTGCGGCCGACGATTTTCCTGAACAAGAGGGTCCGCAAAAAATATATAACATTACTTTTCCTGTTGATTCTTTAGAAGTTTGTTGATTTTCATATCTTTGTTATACAAAAACAAAATAAACACTGTCCCCTTTTCTCAGAACGCCGGTCGTTATTGCCTAATTCATAGACTATAATAAACCAATGTTTAATAATAGCTGTCTTGCTACATATAAATAATATTATCGCATGGTTGTTTTTTTCACAAACGTTTTTGATTTTTCAAATTTTCTTTTTAATAGAAAAATTCCATTCCAGGTTAATGTCATATTTCACTATTCTTTAAATACTTAAAATAGTTGATAAATCTATGAATTTTTAACAAATTCATTTTATCAACTTTTTATCAACCATTCTCATAATATGATAAACAGGATTAAGACGCATACTTATATAATTTATGCAAACCGTTTCTCTGTTGTCCACATTGACAGATTTTATATTTTCCAGAACATTGCATTTGAATCAAACAAAAAAAGAGTTGCGCTGAAAAAATAACTATAAATCAGCATAAAGCAGGTGTGAATTTAGCTGAAAGCACAAGTCCTTTATCCCCTGCTAGAATTTTATGGTTTGTGTCGGCTAAAATAAACGAGACAACTCCCGGAGAGTATTCTATTTCTTTGCCGTTTACTTCAGCTGTGCCATTTCCTTCCAAAATTTCATGCAGTTCTGTCTTTCCCTCATGAATATGATCTCCTATTTCGTGACCCGGTTCAATTTCGACGATATGAAAACTCATAAGATCATTTGTGTCTTTTCCGGTTAAAACATTTATCATTTTAACGCCCTTGAATTTGGGACTCGGAATCCAGTTATTCCTCGGGACAACATCCATTTCAATTCCGTCAACAAACAATTTTTCTTCGAACAATTTAAACCTCCTTTAATGATTTAAACAAAATAATAAGCATATAATTCTAACAAAATCCAAAATAAGTCAAGCTCCGTCACTTTTATGTCTTGATAAACAGTTACTACCCTTTTCTTTTTTATTGATTTGTATCATCAAATTAAAAATTATTAAAATCTAACAGACATCTGTAAAAATTTTATTTTTGACAAAGAACAAAAAGAGTATCCTGGTTTAATCTTTCAATGCGAGAACAAACTATACAAAATCCTGTATTAACCAATTCTTCTTTAATTTTTTCAGGTGAACCGTAATATCTGCCGGCAATTCCGTCTTTAATTACACATCGGGTGTCTTTATCAAAAAAAGCCAGAGAACTTTCCTCTTTCGGATCGTTGCACATTGTCTGAACCAAAAATTTCCCGCTAGGTTTAAGGCATCTGTATACTCCGGAAAGTAATTTATTTCTGTCATCCCCGATAATGCAGTGAAGACAGTAGCCATCAACGACAAAATCAAAAGAATTTTCATCATAATGCTTATAAAGTTCAGTAACCGAACCGACTTTGAATTCAGTAATTATTTTTCTTTGAACTGACAATTCTTTCGCCCATCCAATCGCCGTCGGAGATATGTCTATCCCATAGGTTTTATATCCTTTTTCCGCGAGCCAAAACGAAACAACACCGTTACCTGAACCAATTTCTAAAATTTTTGATTTTTCCGACAATTTTGGAATTTCTTTTTCTAGAATTCTCACGGCTTTCCGAAACTCATCTTCTCCGCCCCAGGAATGACCACCTTTTTCTTTAATTTTTTTATAAATTTCGTCGTGAAACAGATAATTAGTCTTCATTATGTTTTTTAACTGAAAAAATAATGAACATGTAAAATAATTTCCACATTTTCTTCAACAGGATTTCAACAGGCTTTTCACCCGGCAACACCTAAAATCGTAAACAAATTGATTGCGTCCACGGCTCTTTATTGAAACTGTCAATCGGCTTTTCTTAGTTATTTTCTGCCGTTCCCGTCAATTGTTGAATAAAACAAATTTTTGTCCAACAAAGTTATTTTTATTTGTCCGGAAAAAGTCAGGTAATCGGGATCAGGGCTGTCGGTAAAATAGCGTTCAAGTTCTTTTTGTATCTTCTCAACCGGATAATATTCTTTTCTTTCTGTTGTCAAAAAAGTTGTTTTTCCGACTTCGCAATACACGCAGTCCAGGGAACAGAATTTTCTCGGAACCAGATCAATTCCCAAAGACATTTTCAAACGCCTCGAAGGAACAGGACCAAAAAGATGTTCATAACCCATGCTTGTTTATTTCTTTATCAGTGCGCAATTCAATGTCCCAGCATATCTAATATAAAGTCTGATCGACATCTTCTGGCAGATTTTTTTTATAAAGCGCTAAATAATTTTTCAGTCTTACAGCTTCTTGTGAATCAAAGGCAAAAAAATCAACTTCTTCTCTCGCCGCGACAATATTGTCTTTTATCCTCCACTTACCAACTTTAATCCATTTATCAGGGACTCCCCCAAAAAAATCCAACCAGTCCACATACACAACAGCTATTTTACCGTCATTTTCATTGGCAAGCCTTTCAAAATCATCCGTACAATAAATCCCTTTGTTTTTAAGGCACATAACTTCATAATTTGCCATTCCCCATACATCTACGCATTTTATATCAGAAAGAAAACATACTGCCCCAATATCGTTTAATAATACGGTTTCACCTGAATAAAATTCTTTAACAAAAAGACCCATCTGATATTGCTGTTCGTAAATGTTTTTCGAGGCTCTATGTGTTCTATTCAAACCTAAACATGCTCTTCTTACAAGAGGAATAAGAAACACTGCGATTGACAAAAAAACAACCGCTTTTTGAAACCCGGATGTTTTTGTCCAGGTTTTGCGAATCACAGGAAAAAGTTCATAAATAACTAAGGACAAAGCTAAAATACCCATGATAACAAGGTAAGCTTCATATCTGAAAAACCAACCGACACGGGCAAAAATCAAATGAATAACTGTTGTCAACACAAAGACAGTCAATAAAATTGAATTTCCACAGTATTTTACCTTTTTAGCCAATAACAAAAAGATCAGAGCTGATAAAAATAAAACCATTAGATGAGGCGTTAATATAGATTGTTCTATCAGTCTGTTGAAAAGCTTTGAAAATTCATTGAACGACATTCCTGAAAAATTGCCCTTAAGATGCACGGGATTTGGAAAAAAACTCCAACCCATGCCCATTGATACCAGACCGTAAACAATAATTGGTAAAATTGAGATTATAAGCAAGATAACAGCACTCAAATATCTTTTTTTCACAAGAAGTATAAGGCTTAAAACAAAAATAATGAACAGGCTTTCATACCTCGTTGCAACCGCTAAAATCGTTATAGGAATAATCCGCATTACATTTTTATTTTCAACCAAGACTTTTTTTGAGACAAACAAAAGAAGTGTAATCAGCAATATATGAAGAACGTGTTCCAAACCCGTAAACACCAGAGAATAAAGAGGAGTGAAAAAGACTACAGAAGTCAAAATCAATGAATTATAACGCCAGTCCCCTCTATTTTTAATTATAAAAAAATTGATTGTCAAAATTAGTATTACGGAGAAGAACAAATTTAACAAAAACGGCGACAATTCATTTACGCCAAACACGACAAAACAAAAGGTTATCAACAAAGTCCACAGGGGTGAAGATGAGGACGAAGTAAAATCAGTTTTATCAACTCCCCAGACGCTGTATTGAGATAAATTTTTAGCCATGGCCATGTGAATATAAGGATCATCCAGGGCATAAATAAAATTGTCGTTGTTGACTTTTATTGAAACCAGAAATATCGCAGATACAGCAATAAAAAAAAGACCGAGAGAAAACAATAAAGGTAAATATCTTTTCATGAATAAAACTTACCGATCAGTTATAATCAGACATTATTTTGTCATCTTCCTCCAACAGGTGCTTTATTGAATATTCCATGTTCTTCCAGAACGACAGTTTCCTGTGTGTTTCAAAATATTTCATTGGTATCGGGTGGGTTCCAATGACAACCGGAATGTTGAACTTTTTTTCTATGTATTCCTTGAATAAATTCATTCTCGGACAAGGCGGATATCCAACAACAAGGCCTGTCGCCAGATGAATTACATCTACGCCGTTCTTTATCATTTCCTCGGGCACGTATTCCACGTTGCCTCCAGGGCATCCTCCGCAGTTGGCAAATCCGACGAGTTGAAGCTCTTCGTCCTTCGGATAGCAGGAGAAGCCGCCTACACGTTCCCTCATCGCCCTTAGGCATTTTCCCCCACCACAGGATAAATAGCGTGCACAAATAATTATTCCGACCTTTTTCATAATTCCACCTTCTTAATACATAAATAATATCATTTCTCACATACTGCCAGCAAAACAGGAGCACACCGGAGACCTATCCCTTCACTGAGCAGAGCGTATCCGTCTTTTTTCAACACACGGAACATCTGGGATAAGACTTTGACAGGAAAATCCAAATGATGAAGAGATTTCCCGATAGAAACAATGTCGAAACTCTCGTCATCAAACACCAGATCATGCGCATCCATTTGTAAATAGCTGATATTGTTTTTGTTGATGATGTTTTCCTGATCCGGCGTTTTTATGCTTTCTGGATTTTCAAGATCAACGCCAATTATTTCTTCATAACTTTTCAGAGAGTTGATTAGATGATAAATATTGCCGCCGGAACCTGCCGCAACATCTAAAATTCTTTTTCCGGAGATCTTACTTAAAACTTCACCCGGATCTGTCACGTTATTTTACTCTGTGCTTTTTGACTTTGTTTTCAATCTTTCTTCTTATCTTATCATAGGAAGTCGGAGGTCCTGTTCTCAACTCTTTTCCGTCAATGAAAATTCCTTCCGAAATTCCCCACTCATTTACGGTTCGTTTTTCCAGGCCGTCATATTCGGTAATTTGAACACTGTCCGGAAAATCTTTAATCGCTCTCAAAATCCTTTCGTGGCAGATGTTGAAAGCGGGGCACCATCCGTTCTTGAATATTGTGACGTCTACTTTTTCTTTCCCTTTTTCGGGTTTCTTTATCGGTTTAATGAATTTAGGAGATTCTGCGGAATCGTCGAATTTTTTCAAAAGAAGTCTCATCAAACCGTTTTTGTCGACAGTTTTATATCCTTGTTTTTTGAACCAGGACGCTTTCATAAAAAAAGGCAAAATGATACCCCAAGCGGTCATTCCTTTCGCACCGAGATTCTTGGCGTCTTCTTCCGCAGCTTTCAAAAGAGATTTTCCCATCCCCTTTTTTTGAAAATTTCCCCTTCCTTTTTTGTGACCGTGAACCCAAATGCACAATACTGCGTACAATTTTTCGCCGCTAAACATCGAGTTTTCAATTGGAATGTACTGGATCATTCCACCTATTTCTCCGGATTCGTCCTGCGCCAATTTCACCCTCAAGCCTTTTTCTTTCATTTGATCAAACCACTTCTTTTTGTGATCACCCGCCTCGGCCATTTCCTGCGACCAGTCTTCGAGACAGCAAAAATAGAGATTTTCATATTCAGGAGAAATATTTATTATCCTCACGATTCCCCCTAATAAAAATATAAATTTTTTTCAAACTAAGGTGATATCTCTCACCAGACTTCAGGGTACGCCATGGACGTATAAACATCCTCCAATTTACTTTTATGCTCTCTCTCCATGTTCGCCAATTCATTGAATGTCTTGGCTTGATCATCGTCTTTACTGGCTGTGGCAAGTTTTTCGTAGAGATTTTTCGCTTCTTCTTCTTTCTTCATGGCAAGGGCTATGGCTGAACTTGGCTGCATGTCCATGGTCAGCTCAGGCAATTCAACAGATTCCGAAACTTTGTAGTCAGCGGTTTCTTTAAAAACAAGAGGCTTTGAAGGATTGTTAAAATATCCCTCTAAAATCTGCCTGTGCTTTTTTTCTTCCTGAGCGAGCTCGGAGAATATTGATTTCAAGGATCCGTCTTTTACTTTACCGCTGACTCCGTTGTAAAAATCGTAGGCTTCAATTTCATTACTGATGGCCATTTTTAGGATTTCAGAATATTTTTCTTTATTCATAAATGCCTCCCTTTCTAGTGTAATAAAATTTTTTCAATTATTATATCTTCTACAGGAACATTTTCAAATTGTCCCACAGTTTTTACCCTTGTTTTTTCTATCTCGTCGACAATGTCCATTCCTTCTGTTACCTTGCCGAAAACACAGTATCCGTATCCGTCTGCGCACTTGTCCCAGTCCAGCCTGTCGTTGTCGCATGTGTTAATAAAAAACTGGGAAGTCGCAGAATTCGGGTCCGACGTCCTTGCCATTGCCACGGTTCCCCTGATGTTGCTCAATTTTGAATTTGCGGCTTCGTTTATAATAGGATCATATGTCGGTTCTTTGTGAACGAGACCCGGAAGAAAACCACCGCCTTGGACGACAAATCCCTTTACAACTCTGTGAAAAATCAAACCATCATAAAATCCGTCTTCGGCGTACTTAAGGAAATTCTCAACAGTGACAGGAGCCTTTGAACAATACAATTCAATAATTATGTTTCCTTTTTCTGTGACTATTTCGACGACTTTTATTTCATCAATAATTCTGTCCGTGCCGTTGTTTTCTGACATTATTTCTCCGGTAAGATTGAAAATGTTGAATAAAAGGAGAAAGCTAAAAATTTCCATCATTTTGACCTCACTTTTTTAGACTATTATTCCCTTTTTTTACAAGCTCTTCAATGCCAATCATTTTTTTATAAAAAAATTCAGATTCTTCCATTTTTCCCAGATTTTTATAACACTCGGAAGCAATCCTGCAGTATTCAATTAGCAAAGGATGTGCTTTATTTATATTATTCTCAATAATGTTGATCGCTTTTTCGCAACAATCTATGGATTCCATCCAATCTTCTGACCTGAAAAGAACCCTTCCTATCCCTCCGTAATTTTTAGCAACAGAAATATGCTCTTCTCCAAAATTGTTTACATTTATTTCGAGTGATTTTTTATTACATTCCAGCGCTTTTTCGAGATCTCCTTTCTTTTCCAGTGATTTGCCTATGTTTGCATGAACGACCGCTATAAACGGATGCTTTTCTCCGTAAAACATTTCCATTGTCTTTAATGCTTTATCAAAATAATTCAGAGATAAATCTAAATTTTCCATCATGTAATAAACATGACCCAGGTTTGAACGGCATATCGCCGTATCGGGATGATTTTCTCCGTTTATTGTCAGACGAATAGTCAGTGACTTTTCAAGGAAATATTGAGCGTCAATGATTTCTCCTAAATTTATACAGCAACCTCCTATGTTGTTGTAAAGGCTGGCAACGACAGGATGCTTTTCTCCTAAAAAGTTTTCTGTAATTTTTACCGCTTTATTGAAATATTCGAAAGAAGTTTTGTATTCACCTGTTTCGCTGTAAAAACAACCCAAATTGTTGTAGGAATAAGCCGCATCGTAGTAATCTTCACCAAAAAGTTCTGTCCTCATTTTCAGACTTTTTTGGTAACATTCAAGAGCCGCTTCATAATTTCCCTTGTTTTGAAAAATAAGACCCAGTGAATCGAGAGAATCGGCTACGGTTGAATTTTTTTCTCCGAATACAATCTTTTTTATTTCAAGAGCTTTTTTTGTGTAAATTTCCGCTTTTTCATACTCAGCTTTTTTACAGTATATTTCGCCCATTGACGAATAAACTTCTGAGACGTCAGAGTTTTCCTCTGTTCCTTCTTTCAATTTAAGTGATTTTTCATAGAATTCGTAAGCTTTATCATACTCACCTTTATGCAGATAGATATTTCCCATGTATTTCAATGTTTTCGATACATCAATCCCTCCGGCATTTTTGTTATTATACAGAAAAGTTAATACTTTGTTTAAATATTCGAGCGCTTTGTCATAATCGCCCGTTTCCATCAGACAAACTCCAAAATCGAAATAAGACATACATCTTTTTTCAGGTTTGTCTGAACAATACATGTCACAAAGACTTACAATTTTTTCTCCATAAGAAAGGGCTCTATCGAGTTTGATTTTTTTCATAGAAAAATCGAACGCTTTTTTGTAGTAAGATATTGAAAGATCGTACTTTTCAGCCAACTCATACTGATAAGCTATGTCAGAAAATTTTGAATTATCTTCGTTGAAAAATTGAACAAGTATATCTCCCAAATAACTGTGTAAAATGCGAACTTTCCTTTTCAAATGCATATTGTAAATTGTTTCCCTGTATATTGAATGAACAAAAGCGAGGACAGAAGCAGACAAGGTGTTCCAAACCTTCTCATTTATATTCAATTCAATTGCGTGACTTATGTTTAAATCAACAAATGACCGCGGAGCTGAACCGTCAAAATACTCAGCGGCTCCTTTAATTGCATTTTTTTTCATTTCGTCAAGTAAATATTTCTCAAACTCCTGGCCTACAACAGACGCTATAACAGTTATTTCTTTAATTTCAGAAGGTAATCTGTCGAGTCTTGCCCCGACGATTGAATATATATCCGGCGGCAGTTCATTAATTTGAGTTTTCAACGACAGGACACCTTCATTGTTTTCAACAAGATTCTTTTCCAAAAGATACATGCTCAGCTGTTCAGCATACAGCGGATTCCCTCCTGCTTTCTCAATAAACAAAGACACAATGTTTTTGTCTGCTTTTGCACCGAAATTATTTTCTATTAATTCTTTTACTTGAAAGTCTTCAAGGGGATTAATTGTCATTTCGTTTCACTAGTGTCCTAATAAAATCATTATAAATTGAAGAGATTCATTTGTCCACAAGGGTCTCTGGCATTTAGGGGATTGTCGGGATT
>JAFGSQ010000044.1 GCA_016934535.1 candidate division WOR-3 bacterium | reverse complement strand
GTCGAGATCAATTGAGACAAGGACATCTTCTGCAAAAATATGTAATGGAAGGATCAGTGCCAAAAGCGCGAAAAATAATAACGCACATTTCATGATTTCTCCTTGTGTTCTTAATTTAATGGATAGAGAACTCAAAAGCTAGTGTATTACATGGTTCTGAAAATGTAAAATCATGTTTGATCTGAATTTCCAGACGGCAAATAAGGGAAAAAGGAAGGGGGCGGGTCATAAGCCTGCCCCCTATGAAAGAATATTTCAGTTTATAGGTACGTAGATGTCCAATTCTGACTCGGAACTCGAGGGGTTGAATCTTTCGTCGTACCATTCTAATTCAAAGAAATCCCCGGAAATCGGATATACACCGGAAGCCGCCCATTCGCTGTATATGAAACCGTAAGTTTCCGAAAGGCTTTCCAGAGAGCCTCTGTGAGTGAATTTCGCGTATTTATGCGCGGGAATGATGAGATAGGTCATTCCCTGAGGTATAACTGAGAAGTCCGTAACCTGCATTCCAACAAGGTGGAAGAACAAATAATCGTCGTCTTTCTCTTCTCCCCAGTAAGTTATACCCAAGCTGACTTTAGGGTCGGATAGATTCTGGATCTCTCCGATCTTGGCCATGTATCTCATCCAAAGATCGAATATCAGATTGTGCTTCATACTGATAAGGGACTGATAACCTATGACTGTCATTTCTCCGAGTTCTACTATCTCGGGATCGGGGTTTACTACTTCAGAATTCAACGATATAGAGAACGCAATGAGAAATGCCAGTAAAAACATTACCTTCATAGTCTACCTCCGTTGTTGAGAATATTTAAAAATTATATCATCGCAATTTTAAAAAGCAATTCTCGAAAAAATTAACAGACAAATAATTGACAACAATCTCAGGGTTAAATAAAATTTGGACATGATCGACTCTTTGACCGATTTTGTCCTCACGACTGCAGGATTTGAACTATTCATACTTGTTACGGTTCTTTTTTTTTATAATACAAAAAATAAACAGAACAGAGATCTTCTTGCTTCCTTTTTTCTTGTAAAAGCTCTATTAATGACCAGGTGGTTTGTTTTCAGGTTTAAAATTCTGTCCTATGATTATCATCTTTATTTACTTATCGTGACCAGCTCCTTATATTTTCTCCTGGCTCCGACTCTGTATCTGTATGTTAAATCAATGTGCTTCAAGAAATACGTACTGAAAGCTAAGGATTGGCTCAATTTCGCTCCTTTTGCTATAGTTGCCCTGTACCTGAGTTTCGCTTATTTATTTTACGTTTCGGGCGTTTCTTCCAAAAATCAACTGATTTATAAAACTTTCGACGTGTATCTTTGGAACGTATTTTGGACTGGTAATTTCATTCAGATAGCAATTTATGTTGTTCTCATTTTTAAGATCGTCAGAAATTACCAATCCGGAATTCTGGACAAGTATTCGTCCCTGGAGAAAATCAGCCTGTCGTGGATGTATTCCCTCTTGCTTCTAATCAGTCTCCACTGGATTTTCATCGTGTCAAGATCGCTGTTTTCGATTTTCAATATAGTATCCAACGATCTGCTGAAAATTGTCGATCTTTTTTCGATATCCATATATCTGTTTTACGTTACGGTTCTTTTTTTTAAAAGTCTTTTGAGGTTCAAAGACTTCGAAGGAATAGATCAGGCAAAAAATGGAAATAGACTAGATCAAGAAGAAATGGATATTCTTGAACTGGAGGTAAAGAGATTTATAAAAGAAAAAAAACCATTTTTAAAACCCGCTCTTACCATTGAAGACTTTTCACAGATGCTTTCTGTCCAGCCCTGGAAACTGTCAACAGTCATCAACGTCCGTTTCAAAACCAATTTTTACGGTTTGATAAACAAACATAGAATTGAAGAGGCAAAAAAAATGCTCAAAGATCCTCAGATGGAATATAAAACCGTTCTTCAGATACTCTACGAGGTAGGATTCAACTCAAAATCCACTTTTAATGACGTTTTCAAGAAGCTTACAGGGATGACGCCTGTTCAGTTTAAAAAAAGCGTCTAAAATTTTTTCATTTATTTCAATTATTTTTCAAAATAGATAGTCCGGCTTTTTAAATTCGGTCGACAAAAATAATAAAGTCTCCACTTTTATAAGCATAAAAAAGATTGGAGGACCTGTGAACTGGTCAGAGAAGATCCAATAATCGCAAAACTTCAGGAAAGGAGTACAGATGAAATTTCCGGTTTTAAAACACGCTGTCGCAATTTTCTTTGTCGCAGTTTCTGCAAAGGCACATGCAGACATAATAAGAGTCCCCGAAGAATATTTGTCAATACAGGAAGCAATAGATTCCGCCGGATATTACGGTGATACAGTGCTTGTTGGAGAGGGAAAGTACAGAGAAAATTTGTTTATCGACAGTAAATATATTGTTGTCGCAAGTTATTTTATCACTGACAATGACTGTTCTCACATAATCAATACTGTCATCGACGGATCAGCTCCAGCGAATTCCGACACGGCCAGCACTGTCTTTTTCAAAAACGTCGGCGACGCATCTTGCGTATTGACTGGCTTTACAATTACAGGCGGGAGCGGAACAGTCTGGGTGGACACCTCTTTTCCGACTTACACTTGGAGAGGAGGAGGCGGGATTTTCATGTATAACTCATCACCAGTCATAAAAAACAACATCATCATAGACAATCATGTAACAAACATAACGGGTGTAAACGGGGCGGAAGGGGGAGGCTTGCTGACATACGGTGGAAATCCTTTGATAGTGAATAATGTAATATCTTTCAATGAAGGCAGATATGGGGGCGGTATCGTCGTTGATTATTCTGGAGCATTGATAGTAAACAATGTAATAAGAGAAAATTATGGGGGAGAAACTTACGGAGGAGCAGGAATTTGGACTATCGGCAATTCCGGTGATTCAATAATTATCCAGAACAACACGATTGTCGATAATCATTCATACGGATCAGGTGCATATGGAGGAAGGGGAGGCGCGCTTTTCGCGTGGGGCAGCACTGTCTTTGTGAGGAATAATATAATCTGGGACAATACTCAGGCCACCGGGGGGCCTTTAGCGCCGGTTGATGGAGCAGTCATTTACGCTTCCTACTGCGACATAGAAGGAGGGTATTCCGGAACGGGAAATATCAATGTAGCGCCTCTTTTTGAAGATTCTTTGTGCCATCTTTCGAATTCATCGCCTTGCATCGATTCGGGTAACCCCTCATCGCAATTCAACGATCTGGAAGACTCTTTGAACGTAGGTCAAGCGTTGTATCCTTCAAAGGGGACTACAGTAAATGATATGGGAGTTTATGGAGGACCGTTATGCATTGATTTTGTTTTCTTCGGAAGCAATGTTGAGGAATCTAGTTTCCCGGTAGACGTTGTCTTTGGTGGAAAAAACTCCTGTAGTTTGCTTTCAGTGAGATTCAGCGGGGAGTTCAGGATATTTTTTACATTACACAGTTCCGGACACTACTGTATTTCCCTTTTTGATTCATCGGGAAGAAAAATCAAAAATATCCGGGAAGGTTATTTCAACGCCGGAGATTACGAAGAATCAATCAATCTATCAGGATGTCCCGGCAATACTGTTTTTGTTGTAATAAAAGACGATGAAAACATAATCGGAACGGCCAAACTGAACTGGTTTTGAGGTTTTATTTACGCAATAGGAAGATTGTCGCATAGTCTTCAATCCTCCGCCATTACGATTATCTTGTCGCCTTCTGAAAAAGTGATTTTTTCTGATTTGTCCGGATTGACGACTATTCCGTAGGCTTTTTCCGGGTCGTTCCAGAATTTTTTCAGTCTGTATCCTATCGCGACCTCGCTTTTGAGAGATGCGGATTTTAAAACAGTGTAAAAATCTATGGTAGTTCCGGTTTTGACGTATCTTTCCACCGGTTTGATATAGGTCTCCGAGCCCTCGGGATCGAAAAGGTCCTCGAAAACAGCGCTAAGGTATTTGTTTTCTGAAATCTGCGAAAGCAGAAGACTTATCAGGTTGTCGCTGATGATGAAGTCGTCGGCTTTGGTTATTTCGGCCAGATTCCGGTTCCTGACGTCAATCATTTCACTGACCACCGAGAAAGAATTTTTTGTGTTTTCGGAAATTTCTCTTATGTGCAGGAGGGTTATCAGAGTCTGAGAATCAGCTTCGTGCGGGGTGAGGTGGTCAGAATAACAAAGCAGGATGACATGGTTATAAGTAGGAATGTCAAGGCTTTCGAGGACTCTTCTGTCCGTTGTCTTGTTCCTTGAAATTTTGTAAGTCGCGTTTTTCAGCTGAAGCTGGGAAAGTCTTTCTTCAACACCGTTGTTTTCAATGTCGTATACAACCTGAATGAAAGAACCGGATGCGAGATAATTATCCAATTCCCTGACTATGATCGGCGCTCTCCAGTTCCACCCTATCAGCAGAATTCTTTGAGGCTTTTTTACGTCCTCGTGTTTTTCTACTATGGCGTTTTCGAAAATTTCGTGTTTTTCAACGCCCGACAGAACGACTGTGTCGTCGTCTTCGGATATGGCAATAATCTGGTCGCCTTCCCCGACAACAGTATCCATGGGAGGATTTAAAAGAGGCGTTCCCCCTTTCGGGAACAATCCTATGACAGACGAGTCTTCATAAAGAGCAAGTGTTTCCGAGAATTTTTTTCCATATAGTGAAGGTTCGTCCTTGAAATATATCTCGTCGCCTCCGAAGTCGAGAAGCTCGTAATAAACTATCGACAGACCGGACTGCAGGCAGGTCTGAGCCATCATTCTTGCGATTAATTCACCTGACAAGACTAGCTCGACTTCGTCTTTTCCGACCATTTTGGCTATTTCGACGTTTTCCGGATTTCTGAGCAGGGCGGTCACGTGGTAGGGTTCTTCTCTTCTGTGAGGGTTGTTTGTAATCGCCAGAATGGTTTTTATAACTTCCGAATCAGGATTTTCCGAGTCGGGAGAAAGGACTATTATGGATTTTGAAGTCTTGAGCCTCATAAGTTCGAGGTCGGCTAAATCGGCCGGGTTTCCTGTTCGGCAGACGACTTTTGTTTTTCCCTTGCTTCCGGTTTTTATCTTTATCTCGTCCTCCATCTCCACCTTGTCTTTGTCTGCAAGGATGGCTATGCAAGATTTTTTCTGATTTTCATTTGCAATAACGAGTTCTCTAATTATAGTGAAGACCTGTTCAGACCAACCCAGTATGACGGTGTGATTGGACTCGATAATTTTCGATCTGCCCTTTCTCATCGAATCGAGTCTCGATTCAAGTCCCGTTGTAAGAATACCTATGAGAGTGCTTATTATGAAAATACCTCCGAGAGTGACGCCGAACATGGAGAGGAGAAAGAGAACGTTTCCCTCATCTGCCCCCATTGTTCCCGGGTCAAGTGTTCTAAGCATGCTCATCCATATAAGTTTTATGAAACCTACATTTTCGGGAGCAGTGTGGGTCAGCAAAACGATTACAGAAAATATAAGCACAACGAGAAGCGAAAGGATTGCAAGCCATCCTATAAGAGCAGCAGGCCCTTTGGACATGACGTTGTCAAAAGCGTAGCTGAATTTTTCCCTGAATGTCACGCCGTCTTTGTCTTTCATGTTTTCTCCGGGTTTAATGTTAGCAAAAGAATCTTATATTTTTTTATTTGCTCATTGTCAATAGGTCAGTGAAAAGATTTTGATTTACGGCAGAGAAGAGGATTATCCGCGAATCCTAATTTGCATAAAGCAAAATAGAAAAGTTTATATACAATAAAATCATTAAACAAAAAGAATACTAACCGCGAATAGACGCAAATGAAGAAGAAAGAAAAATAAAGAAACTTTTTTTATAAAAATTTGTGTAACAAATTTTATTACTTCGTGTAGGCTGTATATTTGCTGAAAGCAAATATACAGACCTTCGTGTAAGATCTCTTATTTGCTTTTGCAAATAAGATAATTTCGTGAGAAGTTTACTCTGCTTCGTGGTAAAAAATTAGGTAACTATATACATTAAGGCACCAAATATGTGATTTACAACACCTCTCATCATCTATAATCCTTCCTCTTTACGCAACATATCATCATATAAATCTTCATCATCAAACACTGTTTATAATTGATCTTTATATAATTACAACTTTGATAGGAAAGAATAATAATTATTAAAACTAATTATTACGATTCAATTATTGGTTTAACAGGAAGTTGTAAAACTTTTAATGTCTTTTTTTCAATTTCCTTTTTATTATACTCAAAAATAAAATCAATATCTTCAGGGGATGGTATTATAAATCCATCAATTCTAATAATTGATCTACATATTATTTTTCCATTATATTTTATTTCAAAAGGTATTCTTTGAAGTTCAATTTGTTTATTTTTTATGATTAATTCTCCAGTTATTACATTATCATCAATATCTTCTTTTTTTGTAATAACAACTACTGAAAGTTTTTGTAAAATAAATGGAAAGCTT